>NZ_JASCOO010000001.1:0-131970 GCF_029959485.1 Stenotrophomonas sp. PS02301 | reverse complement strand
CCCCCCCTTTAGCGCCCCCCCCGCGCCCAGGGGCCCCCGGGGCGCGGGGGGGGGGCGCGGGTCGGCCGGGCTCAGTTGGCCAGCTGGCAGGTGGCCGGCTTGGCCGAGGTGAACAGCGTCGGGGTGGCCCACTCCGGGTGGTCGATGAACGGATTGCGGTTGCCCTGGAAACTGAAGATCACCTCGTTGCGAGCGCGTTCTGCCGCGTCCGGCGGGTCGGACAGGTGCCAGTCGATCAGGGTCGAGAGCAGGCCCATGTAGGCCGGCGAGGCCGAGGTCTTGACGATCCTGCTGCGGTCGTCGGTCAGCTCCAGGTCCGGCTCGGACTGCCCGGTTTTGGCATCTTTACCGCCTTCATAACGGATCGCCATGTACATCACCGCACGTGCCATATCGCCCTTGCGGTGGCCCCACACTTCGAACGAGCCGCCATTGCCATCCGGCGTGCGCACCCAGTTGGAGGTGCCCGGGTAGCCACCACTGCCGCCGCCGAATCCGTTGTTGGCCTCGGTCGCGCGTTCACCGCAGTTGCTGTCGCATGTGGCAAAGGGCTTGTTGCCGCGGTCCGCATTCCACTGTGCATCGGTCAGATACAGCATGTGGGTGTCGGTGTAGGGCGCATACGGCAGGCCCTTGTCGCCGGTGGTGCTGGCAAAGCCCAGCGAGTTGGGCCAGGTGTGTTCGCGGTTGTAGGTCAGCCCGCTGCCGGTGCCCGCCCGCCCGCTGACCTTGGTGTAGCTGCGGTTGCGGTAGGCATCGAGGATCTTGCCGCTGTTGTTGGGATCTTCGTCGGCGATTTCCAGGATGGTCCAGGTGCTGGTGCCCGAGCCGCTGTAGGGATAGGCGGTGTGACCCTTGATGGTCTCGTGCAGCGAGCAGCGCAGCTGGCTGGGGGTGGAGGTGTTGACCCGGGCGTAGTACTCCCCGGGCGTGCCGGGGTTGCCCGGATCGGGCGTGGTGGCGGTGGCCACGGTGAAGGCGATGCGTGTATCGGCGGCCGGGTGGGCGCCCTGGGCATCCTTCACGCGGGTGGCGCGGATGTCGAAGCGGCAGGCTTCCCCCGCCACCAGCGCGGTGTTGGTGGCCAGGGTGAAGCGGGTGCCGGTGGTCGGGTGGCTCAGCGCGACCGTGCCGGACTGGCCGCAGCTCAGCGCGAATGCGCCGCTGGAGAGGGTGACCGGCTCACTGAAGGTGACGCTCAGGTCGGCGGCGGCCGGGAAGGTGCTGGCGCCCTGCTCGGGGGTGGTGGCAGTGACCGAGGGCGCGGAATTCGGGCCGGTCGGGCCGCCGCCGCTGAAGGTCTGGCCGTGGTTGCAGGCGCCGAAGGTCTGCGTGGCCGATTCGGCCCAGGTGAAATGGGCGTACTGGCTGCCGCTGCCGGTCAGCTGCAGGGAGGTGCCCGGGGCGGTGCTGTTGGTCTCGCTGACCGGGATGTTCTGGCTGGTCAGGCCTGCCGCGGGCCCCCCGGCGGCGGTGATGGTGCCCTCGTAGCTGAGGAACTGGACCACCTTGCCGCCGGCATCGACCAGGGCGATGCCGTCGTTGGGACCGTTCTGGATCCCGTTGGTCGGGTAGCTGACGGTGGCCAGCCGGGCGCTGCCGCAGCTGGCGGTGCCGGCCGGGACCGCGTTGTTGGCGTAGACCGCGGCAGCCGAAGGGTTGCTGCCGTTGTAGAGGTAGAGCCGGTAGCCGGACAGGTCTTCACCGGCGGTGGCGACCACTTCGATCGCCTCGCCGACGTCCCCGGCGGGGGTGCTGTCGTCGTAATGCAGTTCATTGATGAATACATCGGCCCGGGCCGGGCTGGTGGCCAGCACCAGCAGGCAAGCCAGGGACAGCGGCGTCAGCAACCTCATCTACGGCTCCTTGTGATTGGTCAGTGCCGCTCGAATCTACGCAATCCAGATGACACATCGATTGGTCTGTCGGATTCGACCTTTCGCATTGAGAACTGCGTCAAACATTCACGCGCGGGCCCGGATCGGCAAAAAAAACCGGCCGCCTGCCCTTGAAAGGGGTGGGGCCAGCACCATCTCTGCTCTGTCCCGCACCGTCGGGTTTTTTCGTGAGCGTGGCTGGCAGTCGCCCTGTGCGAGTGCTAACATCGCCAGACTTTCCTAGACCAATCAACAACTTAAAAGGGTCTCACATGAGCATCAAGCCGCTTCATGACCGCGTCGTAGTCAAGCCGATCGAAGCCGACGAAATCTCGTCCGGCGGCATCGTGATTCCGGATTCCGCCAAGGAAAAGTCGACCAAGGGTGAAGTCGTGGCCGTCGGCCCGGGCAAGCCCCTGGACAACGGCAGCGTGCGCGCGCCGTCGCTGAAGGTCGGTGACAAGGTCATCTACGGCCAGTACGCCGGCAGCAGCTACAAGTCCGAAGGCGTCGAGTTCAAGGTCCTGCGCGAAGACGACATCCTCGCCATCGTCGGCTGAGTGATGCGGCCGGCCCCGTGCCGGCGCTTCCGCACTTCCTCCCGTTCAAGCAGCCGGGCATCGCCCGGCTCTACATAAAAAGGTAATCGCAATGGCTGCCAAAGATATTCGTTTCGGTGAAGACGCCCGCGCCCGCATGGTTCGCGGCGTCAACGTTCTCGCCAATGCCGTCAAGGCCACCCTGGGCCCGAAGGGCCGCAACGTCGTGCTCGAAAAGAGCTTCGGCGCGCCGACCATCACCAAGGACGGCGTCTCCGTCGCCAAGGAAATCGAACTGGCTGACAAGTTCGAGAACATGGGCGCGCAGATGGTGAAGGAAGTTGCTTCGCGCACCAACGATGACGCCGGCGACGGCACCACCACCGCCACCGTGCTGGCCCAGGCCCTGATCCGCGAAGGCGCCAAAGCCGTCGCTGCCGGCATGAACCCGATGGACCTCAAGCGCGGTATCGACAAGGCCGTGATCGCCGCCGTCGCCGAGCTGAAGAACATCTCCAAGCCGACCGCTGACGACAAGGCGATTGCCCAGGTCGGCACGATCTCGGCCAACTCGGACGAGTCGATCGGCAACATCATCGCCGAAGCGATGCGCCGCGTGACCAAGGAAGGCGTCATCACCGTTGAAGAAGGCTCGGGCCTGGACAACGAGCTGGACGTCGTCGAAGGCATGCAGTTCGACCGTGGCTACCTGTCCCCGTACTTCATCAACAACCAGCAGTCGCAGACCGCTGACCTGGATGATCCGTACGTGCTGCTGCACGACAAGAAGATCTCCAACGTGCGCGACCTGCTGCCCGTGCTGGAAGGCGTCGCCAAGGCCGGCAAGCCGCTGCTGATCATCGCCGAAGACATCGAAGGCGAAGCGCTGGCGACCCTGGTGGTCAACACCATCCGTGGCATCGTGAAGGTCGTGGCCGTCAAGGCACCGGGCTTCGGCGATCGTCGCAAGGCGATGCTGGAAGACATGGCCGTGCTGACCGGCGGCACCGTGATCTCCGAGGAAATCGGTCTGTCGCTGGAAAAGGCGACGATCAAGGACCTGGGCCGCGCCAAGAAGGTGCAGGTCTCCAAGGAAAACACCACGATCATCGATGGCGCCGGCGAGAAGGCCAACATCGAAGCGCGTGTCACCCAGATCAAGACCCAGATCGAAGACACCTCCTCGGATTACGACCGCGAGAAGCTGCAGGAACGCGTGGCCAAGCTGGCCGGCGGCGTTGCCGTGATCAAGGTCGGTGCCTCGACCGAAATCGAAATGAAGGAAAAGAAGGATCGCGTCGACGACGCCCTGCACGCGACCCGTGCAGCCGTTGAAGAAGGCGTGGTCCCGGGCGGCGGCGTTGCGCTGGTTCGTGCGGTCACCGCGCTGAGCGGCCTGAAGGGTGCCAACGAAGACCAGAACCACGGCATCCAGATCGCCCTGCGCGCGATGGAAGCCCCGCTGCGCGAAATCGTGGCCAATGCTGGCGAAGAGCCGTCCGTGATCGTCAACAAGGTCAAGGAAGGCACCGGCAGCTTCGGCTACAACGCCGCCACCGGCGAATTCGGCGACATGCTGGAATTCGGCATCCTGGACCCGACCAAGGTGACCCGTTCGGCGCTGCAGAACGCAGCCTCGATCGCTGGCCTGATGATCACCACCGAAGCGATGGTTGCCGAAGCCCCGAAGAAGGATGACGGCGCTGGCGCAGCTGGCGGCGGCATGGGCGGTATGGGTGGCATGGGCGGCATGGACTTCTGATGTAGATGCCGGCCTTCGGTCGGCACGCATCGGAGCGGTAGGTACCAACTGTTGGTCGGTACCCGCCATGCGCCAACGCAGTACGAAGAACCCCGCCGGAAGGCGGGGTTTTTTTGTGCGCGTATCACGGGCTCACAGCGCGCTGGTCGGCGCCTGGATCTCATCCTCCAGCCAGCGCAGGAATGCCGCGATGGCCGGGTTCTCCTCGGCGCCGGGCAGGGTGACGGCGTAGTACGCAAACTGCGTTGGCCACGGCTGATCCAGTACGACGGCCAGCCGCCCGCTGGCGACTTCGGATTCCACATACAGGTCACGCACCAGCGCGATGCCCTGGCCCGCTTCTGCGGCGCGGATCAGCAACACGTCATCATCGAACGCCGGGCCACGTTCGATGCGCGGATCGGGCGGCAGACCGAGCGCGCGGAACCACAGCGACCAGTCGCTGCGGTCGGAATCCTGCAGCAGCGGGTACTGCAGGCAGTCCATGGCCGAGTGGATCGGCCGGCCCTCGGCGAGCAGCGCCGGGCAGGCCACCGGCAACAGCACGGGTGCCGCCAGCGGGCGTGAGACCAGGCCGGGATACTCGCCGAGGCCGTGGCGGATGGCGATGTCGATGCGATCGCGACGCAGATTCGCCAGCGCCGATGAGGCCTCCACACGCACTTCGATCGCCGGGTGGCGTTCGGTGAACCGGCCCAGCCGCGGCACCAGCCAGGACGCGGCGAAGCTGGGCACGGTGCTGAGGGTGAGGGTCTGCCGCGCGTGGATGGCGTCCAGCGTGGCCATGCTGTCCTGGATCTGATCGAACGCGCGCAGCAGGGCCGGGTGCACCTGTGCGCCGGCCGGGGTCAGTGCGACCCCGTGAGGGGTGCGGGTAAACAGCACAACGCCGGTGCGCGCCTGCAGCAGTTTGAGCTGCTGGCTGATCGCCCCCGGGGTAACCCCCATGACCGCAGCAGCGGCCTTGAGGCTGCCATGACGACCGGTTTCGACGAAGGCGCGCAGCGCGAGCAGGGGAAGGACGGCACCCATGACCTTAGATTTTCTCTCTTGGCAGTGCAGGAAGAATCGTTCTACAGAGCGCGTTGGCCTGCGTAGCATCGTGATCATGTTGAATCGATGTCGTTTAGTCCAGCTGCATTGATCCAACACTGCTACGCGAACCCCGCCCGCTGTTCCGCCTGCCAAGGAGACCGCTGTGTCCCCCGTTTCGCTGCACCTGTACACCGACAGCTCGCCCAACGGCTTCAAGATCACCATCGCGCTGGAAGAACTCGGCATCCCTTACGTACTGCATCACGTGCGTATCGACGAAGGTGAGCACCGCCATCCCGATTTCCTGCAACTGCATCCGCACGGCCGCATTCCGGTGCTGGTCGACGAGGCGACGGGTATCACCGTGTTCGAATCCGCCGCCATCCTGCTGTATCTGGCCGAGCAGAGCGGACGGCTGTTGCCCGACGCGCCACGCGCGCGCTGGGAGGCCATCACCTGGTTGATGTTCCACTCCGCCAGCGTCGGGCCGATCCTGGGGCAGCGTGTCCATGTCGAGATGTTCGCCGACGCGCCCTACGCACCCGCCATCGAACGCTACCGGCGCCTGAGCGCCGAGTTCTTCGCCACCCTGGACCAGCACCTCACAGGCCGCTCATGGCTGGCAGGCGAGGCGTATTCAATCGCCGATATCGCCGGCTATGGCTGGACCCATATCGCTCGGCTCATCGGCTTCGATTTCAGCGCTTACCCGCACTTGAGTGCATGGCACCTGCGCATGTCACAGCGGCCCGCGGTGCAGCGCGGCGTGCAGCTCCCCGAACCGGCCACCGGCCCCTGACCCAGGAACGACCACGATGACCCTCTCGACCGATATCACGGCGGTGCAGGCGCCGCAGACCGGCGCATCCGCACCGGCGTTCGCCCGCCATGCCGGTTACCAGCGCATGTTCCGCGAGGGGACGCTGACGCTGGGTGTGTTCCTGCCCCTGCGTTTCTATCAAGGCGACATGCAGGTGCTGGCCGGGCAGGCGGATCTGGTGAGCCAGCTCGACCGTGACGGCTTCGCTGCGGCCTGGGTACGCGATGTACCGTTGTTCGACCCGTTGTTCGGCGACGCCGGGCAGGTGTTCGATCCGTTTACCTATCTGGCCTTCCTGGCGGCGCGCACGAAGCGGCTGGCGCTGGCCACGGGCAGTGCGATCTTCTCGCTGCGCCACCCGATCGATCTGGCCAAGTCGGCCACCACCATCGACCAGCTGTCCGGTGGGCGGCTGGTGCTGGGCATCGCCTCCGGCGATCGTCCGGTCGAATTCCCGGCGTATGGCCTGGCGCATGCGGACCGCGGCGAGCGCTTCGCCGCATCGGTGGGCTATGTCCGCCAGTTGCTGCAGCACGGTCCCCTGCATATCGACTCGGCACTGGGCGCGCTGCAGGGCGTAGAGCTGCTGCCCAAGCCGGTGTCCGGCGCGATTCCCCTGCTGGTGACCGGCACCTCGCGCCAGACACTGGACTGGGTTGGGCAGCATGCCGATGGTTGGCTGACCTATCCCGAGGCAACCCATCACGCGGGCGGACCGCAGCGCCTGGCCGACAAGATCCAGGCATGGCGCCGTCTCATCCCCGACGGTGGCTTCCGCCCGCATGTCACCAACGAATGGCTGGATCTGGTCGAGGACCCGAACCATCCCCGCACGCCGCTCAATGGCGGCTACACGCTGAGAACCGGCCGCAACGGATTGATCGATCTGCTGGGCGAGTGGCAGCGTGCCGGCGTGAACCATGCTGCGCTCGGCATCCAGTTCTCGCAGCGCCCGGCGGCCGAGGTGCTGCAGGAACTGGCCGAGTACGTACTGCCGTTGTTTCCTTCGCATGACGGGGCGCTGCCGGCCGGCACGCGCTGGTAGGCATGCCCTCCGCTGCGCCATGAGGGACGGCGCGGCATTTGTCAGGCCGGAGAACGCACCGCGCGCCGACGCTCGCGCCAAGCGAGGCCGAGATGCGCCAGCAGGAAGGACAGTGCGCCGCCCACCAACATTCCCTGCGCGTACGCCATGGGCAGCCATATCGCTGCCGCCGCGCCCAGCGCCATGCCGACCAGGCTGACGGCAACGGCAACACGTTGCCGCGCCAGATGCTGTGCCTGCACGCGCTGACGTTGCTGGACGGCCACGCGCTTGTTGTCCGGCCGCAGGATGGCCTGGGCAATCGCGTCAGCTTGGGAAGGGGTCATCGACGCATCCTTGTGGGTGATCCTGGCCCGGATCTTCGCCTGTCCTCGGGGCGAGGTAAAGCGCGGCGGGGTGTCAGACAAGTCGCAGTAGCGGTATAATTAGCCGCCGTACTATTCCGGATCTGCCTGCATGCTGGAAATCAAACACCAGGCTTTCCTGACCGAGCTGGAACGTCGTGGCCAGCCGGATACGGGGGAATTGGCGCTGTGTTTCCAGGTGCTGTCGCTGGCCAGCGCGATCGACCAGGACTGCGCGAGTCGTCTGGCACCGCGGGGCCTGAGCGAAGGACGTTTCGTGCTGCTGTTCCTGCTGCGCGGCGCGGACACGGCACTGTCGCCGCACCAGTTGGCCGAGCGCGCCGGTGTCACCCGTGCCACCGTGACCGGCCTGCTGGATGGCCTGGAGCGCGAGCACCTGGTGAGCCGCCACAGTGATCCGGACGACAAACGCCGCATCCACGTGCGGCTGACCCCGGCTGGCCAAGCCCTTGCCGCGCAACTGTTCGACCAGCAGACCCACTGGATCGCCTCGCTGTTCGCCGATATCAGCCCCAGGGAACGGCGCACGCTCGGCACGCTGCTGCAACGCGTGTGGTCGCGCACTGACGCAGGACGTGCCGCATGAAACCGGCCGTCACCCGCGAGCGACGCGGACAGCTGGATCGCGGTGAAACCGAAGCCACGCACTTGGCCGAAGTGCTGGCCGTCGATTTCGCCAAGCTGATGGCCAATGTCGCACCCGGTTTGCCAGCCTCTGCGATCACCCCGATGCGCAACGCCGCCAAGCGCGGCATCACCCTGCGCATGCAGGGCGCGGCCACTCTGCTGCGCGTGCATGGTCACGGCGATCACGCGCAGTGGTCACGCCATGCCAGTGACACGGTGCGTGGCTGGGCCTGCTATCTGATCGGCAGCGACCCGGCGTTGTCACTGGAGCACAAGCTGGATGCGCTTCGCGCGCTGGCCGATGACGCGCACTTCGGCGTGCGCGAGTGGGCATGGCTGGGGGTGCGACCCCACGTCGTCGCCGAGCCGCTGCGCGTGCTCACGCACCTGCACGGCTGGACCACTGACGCTTCACCCAACGTACGCCGCTTCGCCTGCGAAGCACTGCGCCCGCGTGGCGTATGGGCCGCGCACATCGCGTTGTTCAAGCAGGAGCCACACCACGCCCTGCCGCTGCTGCAGGCGCTGTGCCATGACGCCTCGCGCTACGTGCAGGATTCGGTAGGCAACTGGCTCAACGACGCCGGCAAAAGCCAGCCCGATTGGGTCCGCGCGCTGTGCAGCGAATGGCAGCAGCGGCATGCCGATGATCCGGCCAACACCTATATCCGCAAGCGCGCACTGCGCTCGCTCTGACCTCAAGGAATGCCATGTCGCACATGTTGATCGAGCTGTACACCGCCACCCCTGCCTGGACCGCGCTGGACCCGGTATCGCGCGGGGCGCTCTTCGCCCGCATCGGCGCGGGCATGCAGAACGTGGATCCCGCCCGCGTCACGCCCATAGCAATGGGCCGTATCGAGCAGGACGTGCCGCACACCACGGCCGAGCAGTTCTATGCGGTGTGGCAGTGCGCCGAACGGCTCGACGCCGATGCCTTGCTCGCCGCGATCGGGGCCACCGGCTGGCACGAGTACTTCACCACCACGCACGCGGTGGGCGCAGCGGGCACCCTGCAGCAGCACCTGGCTGAGCTGGCGGCGTTGCCGCGGGAGTGATGGTGCATGCCGGGTCGGCAGCGGCTGAATGGTCATCGCAGTTGCGAATGAAACAGTTGGCACCTCCAAACCCCTGTGTTATCAATACTCCCCAATGAACGCACGCCCCGCCAATTCCTACTTTTGGTATTACTTTCCGAAGCCACCGGCGGAGGAAGGCATGCGCTCACCCTGAAGAAAATTTCAGACGCATTCCCGAAAGCCGCCAGCGCACCTGGCGGCTTTTTTGTTGCCGCCGCGCTGGGGATCCCCACTTCCAAGGAGTTACCCCATGCCCCCCCATACCGACGACCTGCGCATCCGCAAGATTGAACCGTTGACCCCGCCGGCGCAGCTGCTGGCGATGCTGCCCTGCGACGACGAAGCCTCCGATACGGTCAGCGCCTCCCGCGCGGCCCTGCACGAGATCCTGCACGGCCGCGATGACCGCTTGGCGGTGGTGATCGGCCCGTGCTCGATCCACGACCCGGTGGCCGCCATCGAGTACGCCCAGCGCCTCAAGCCGCTGCGCGATGCCTACGCCGACGAGCTGGAAATCGTCATGCGCGTGTACTTCGAAAAGCCCCGCACCACGGTGGGCTGGAAAGGCCTGATCAACGATCCGGACCTGGATGGCAGCTTCAACATCAACAAGGGCCTGCGCGTGGCGCGCGGTCTGCTGCGCGACATCAACAAGCTGGGCCTGCCGGCCGGCGTCGAGTTCCTCGACGTGATCTCGCCGCAGTACATCGCCGATCTGGTCGCCTGGGGCGCCATCGGCGCGCGCACCACCGAAAGCCAGGTGCATCGCGAACTGGCCTCGGGGTTGTCGTGCCCGGTCGGGTTCAAGAACGGCACCGACGGCAACATCAAGATCGCCGCCGATGCGATCGGTGCGGCGTCCAACCCGCATCACTTCCTCTCGGTCACCAAGGAAGGCGGCACCGCCATCGTGGCCACCGCCGGCAACCCGGACTGCCACGTGATCCTGCGCGGCGGCAAGACGCCGAACTACGATGCCGACCACGTTGAAGCGACCAGCCAGACCCTGGCCAAGTCGCACCTGGCCGCACGCATCATGATCGATGCCAGCCACGCCAACAGCAGCAAGAATCCGGAAAACCAGCCCAAGGTCATCGCCGACATCAACGCGCAGCTGGCCAATGGCGAAGAGCGCATCGTCGGCGTCATGGTCGAGAGCCATCTGGTGGCCGGCCGGCAGGACCTGGTCGACGGCCAGCCGCTGACCTACGGCCAGAGCATCACCGATGGCTGCATCGGCTGGGACAGCTCGCTGGCGGTACTGGAAAGCCTCGCTGAAGCGGTGCGTGCGCGGCGGGCGGCGCGGATCAGCGAAGCGGCGTAAACCTGCGTTGAGCCGGGGGTAGAGCCACCCCTTGGGTGGCTGCGCTGAGTACCGCAGCGCCGCAACACCATATGCAGAAGCAGCCACGCATGGCGTGGCTCTACCCCCGCAGTGCGTCGCGCTCCCGCTGATCATGAGGCGCGCCGCAGCCTCGCCAACGCCAGATAGATCGCCGGCGTGGTGTACAGGGTCAGCCACTGGCTGACCAGCAGACCACCGACGATCGCGATGCCCAGCGGCTGGCGCATCTCCCAGCCTTCGCCGGTGGCCAGCATCAGCGGCAACGTGCCCAGCAACGCGGCCACGCTGGTCATCAGGATCGGGCGGAACCGCAGCCGCGCCGCCTCGCAGATCGCGTCATACGACGACAGCCCGCGCTCGCGTTCGGCCGACAGCGCGAAATCGATGATCAGGATGGTGTTCTTCATCACCACGCCTACCAGCAGGAACAGGCCGAGCAGCGAGATCAGGTTCAACTCGTTGCCGAAGGCCATCAGCGCCAGCAAGGCGCCAACGCCGGCCGAGGGCAGGGTGGAGAGGATCGCCAGCGGCTGCACGAAGCTCTCGTACAGCACGCCCAGCACCAGATACACCGCCAGCATCGCGCCCACGATCAACCACAGCTGGCGCTCGCGCAGCTTCTCGAAGCCACCGGCCTCGCCACTCAGCCTGGCCTGCACGTGGGTGGGCAGCATGATCCCGGCCATCGCGCGGTCCACCGCCTTCACCGCCTGGTCCAGGGTCACGCCGGGCGCCAGCGCGAACTCGATCCAGACCGAGGCAAACTGCTGGCTGTGGTAAATGCGGTCCGGTGCCATGCCGTAGGACCAGCTGGCAATCGAGGACAGCGGCAAGCGCTGACCGTCCTTGCCGATCACATGGATCTGCTGCAGCGTGGAGGGATCCTGGGTGTAGCGCGGGTCCAGCTCCATCACCACGCGGTACTGGTTGAGGGTGTCGTACAGCGTGGCGACCTGGCGCTGGCTGAAAGCGTTGTTGAGCACCGAGGCGATCATGCGCATGTCCACGCCCAGCCGGGCCGCCGCATCGCGGTCGATGTCGAGCACCACCTGGCGCATGCCTTCATCGCCCTTGGATTCCACATCGACCAGCTCGGGCAGGGCGCGCAGCGCATCGGCTACCTTGGGTGTCCATTGCCGCAGCGGTTCCAGTTCGCCGGAGAGCAGCTGGAACTCGTACTGGCCGCTGTCGCCGCTGCCCTCCAGCTTGATGTCCTGGTCCACCCACAGGAATAGGCCGCCGCCGGGAATCTTCGGCATGTTGGCGCGCAGGCGGTCGATCACCTGCTGGCTGGGCACCTTGCGCTCGGCCAGCGGCTTCATCTTGATCATGATGAAGGCGTTGTTGACCCCGCTGCGCCCGCCGATGTACCCGATGATGTCGCTGATCGCAGGGTCCGCCAGCAGCAGTTTGCGGTAGGCCTCGATCTTGGGCTGCATGACCTGGAACGAGAGGCCGTCGTCACCGCGCGCGAAGCCACGCAGCTGCGCGGTGTCCTGTTTGGGCACGATGCCCTTGGGCACCTGCTGGAACAGCCACACATTCAGCGCGATCACGCCGGCGAACAGCAGCAGCGGCAGCGCGAGCCAGCGCAGCATCGTCTGCAGGCTGCCCACGTAGGCCGCGCGCAGGCGTTCGAACAGGGCGGTCCCGGCGCGCTGCAGGCCATTGCCGGGGCCCGGCCGTGCCTGCCCGAGCAGGCGTGCGCACAGCATCGGGGTCAGGCTCAGCGAAACCAGCAGTGAGACGCCCATCGCCGCCACCAGGGTCAGCGAGAACTCGCGGAAGAGCTTCTCGACGAAGTCATCCAGGAACAGGATCGAGATGAACACCACGGCCAGCGCGATGTTCATCGACAGCAGCGTGGCTCCGACTTCACCGGCGCCGCGCAGCGCGGCGGTCATCGGCGAAGCGCCCTCCTCACGATGGCGGGCGATGTTCTCCAGCACCACGATCGCATCGTCGACCACCAGCACCGCCGCCACGATCAGCGCCATCAGCGAGAGCGTGTTGAGCGAGAACCCGAGCAGGGCGATGATCGCCAGCGCGCCCAGCAGCGAGACCGGAATCGCCACGGTCGGCACCAGCGCCGCACGCCAGTGGCCGAGGAAGGCCAGGACCACCAGCACCACCAGGGCGATGGCCAGCAGCAGGGTCAGTTCGGCCTCGCGCAGGGTGGCGCGGATCACCGGCGAACGGTCCATCACCACCTGCATGTCGATGGTGGCCGGCAGCAGTGCCTGCAGTGTGTCCATCTGCGCCTGGATGGCGTCGACGGTCTCGATGATGTTGGCATCCGGCTGGCGGCTGACGATCAGCAGCACCGCCGGGCGCTCGTTGTGGAAGCCGCTGGCGTAGCGGTCTTCGACGCCTTCGCGGATCCCGGCCACATCCTCCAGGTACACCGGCCGGCCATCGCGCATGGCCACGATCAGGCGGCGGTACTCGGCGGCGGTACGCAGCTGCAGGGTGGCTTCCAGCTGCCACTGCTGGGCCTGGCTGGCGACGGTGCCCAGTGGCTTGAGCGCGTTGGCGTTGCGGATCGCCGCGGCGATGTCGTCCAGCGCGATGCGGTGATGGTTGAGTGCATTGGGATCCAGCGAGACGCGCACCGCCGGCAGCGAACTGCCCCCCACCTGCACCTCGCCGACACCGGGAATCTGCGCCAGCTTCTGCGCGATCACGGTGGAGGCCACGTCGTAGATCTGGCCCGGCGCGAGGCTGTCCGAACTCAGCGCCAGCGCCATGATCGGCGCCTGCGAGGGATTCACCTTGCGGTACTGCGGCATGCCCGGCATGCCGCTGGGCAGCTGCGCGCGCGCGGCATTGATCGCGGCCTGCACATCGCGCGCGGCATCGTCCACGTTGCGGCCGAGTGCGAACTTCAGTTCGACCTGGGTCGAGCCCTGGGTGCTGGCCGAGTCGATCCCGGTCAGCCCCGGTATGGTGCCCAGCGCACGTTCCAGCGGCGTGGCGACGTTGGCCGCCATCGATTCCGGGCTCGCGCCGGGCAGGCTCGCGCTGACGTTGATCGCCGGGTAGTCGACCTGCGGCAACGGCGCGACCGGCAGCAGGCGCAGCCCGAGCAGGCCCGCCAGCACCACCGCCACCGCCAGCAGCACGGTGGCGACGGGATGCTGCACGAACCAGCCGATCGCCCGCGACAGCGGACTCACGCCAGCGCCTCGTCAGCCGCGTCGGCAGCCGGTGCGGGACGTTGGCGGAAGCGGTCGAAGAACAGGTAGATCACCGGCGTGGTGAACAGGGTCAGCACCTGGCTGACGATCAGCCCGCCCACCATCACCAGGCCCAGCGGCTGGCGCAGCTCCGCGCCCGAGCCACTGGCGAACATCAGCGGGATCGCGCCGAACAGCGCGGCCAGCGTGGTCATCAGGATCGGCCGGAAGCGCAGCAGGGCGGCCTGGTGGATCGCCTGACGTGGCGCCATGCCGTGCTCGCGCTCGGCCTCCAGCGCGAAGTCGATCATCATGATCGCGTTCTTCTTGACCAGCCCGATCAGCAGCACGATGCCGATCACCGCGATCAGGTCCAGGCTGCGCCCGCTGACCAGCAACGCAAGCAACGCGCCCACCGTGGCCGAGGGCAGGGTGGAGAGAATGGTGATCGGATGGATGAAGCTCTCATAGAGCACGCCCAGCACCAGGTACATCACCACCACCGCCGCCAGCACCAGCCACAACGTGCTCGACAGCGACGCGCGGAACGCATCGGCCGCCCCCTGCAGGCGAAGCTCTACGCTGGCCGGCAGGCCGATCGCGGCGCGTGCGCCTTCGATGGCCTGCACCGCTTCGCCCAGCGATGCCTGCGGGGCGAGGTTGAAGGAGAACGTCACCGCCGGGAACTGGCCGACATGGTTGATCAGCAGCTGCGCGGGGCGCTGTTCGATCCGGGCGATGCCGCCCAGCGGCACCTGCCGCCCGTCCGGCCCGGTGACGTGCAGGCGGGCGATCGCATCCGGGCCGAAAGCCACGTCGGGGCGCGCTTCCAGCACCACGCGGTACTGGTTGGCCTGGGTGAAGATGGTCGAGATCTGGCGCTGCCCGAACGCGTCGTACAGCGCATCGGCAATGGTCTCCACGCTGATCCCCAGCCGCGCCGCGGCGACCCGGTCGATCACCACATGCGCCTGCAGGCCTTGGTTCTGCAGATCACTGGCGACGTCGGCCAGTGCCGGTGCCTGCTGCAGGTGCGCGAGCAGGCGCGGCGTCCACGTCTCCAGCTGCGCGATATCCGGGCTGGTCAGGGTGAACTGGTATTGGGTACGGCTGATCCGGTCTTCGATGCCCAGTTCCTGCACCGGTTGCAGATACAGTCTGATGCCCGGGACATGCGCCACGCGCTGCTGCAGCCGCGCGATGATCGCCTGCGCATCGGCATCGCGCTGTGCGTGCGGTTTCAATTCGATCAGAAGACGCCCGCTGTTGAGCGTGGCGTTGTTGCCGTCCACGCCGATGAACGAGGACAGGCTGGCCACGTCCTCATCCTCCAGCAACGCCGCCGACAACGCCTGCTGGCGCTGCGCCATCGCCTGGAAGGAGATCGACTGCGGTGCCTCGCTGATGCCCTGGATCAGCCCGGCATCCTGCACCGGGAAGAAGCCCTTGGGCACCCACACGTACAGCAGCGCCGTCAGCACCAGTGTGGCGACAGTGGCGGCCAGCATCAGCGGCTGGCGCTGCAGCACCCAGTGCAGCTGGCGATCGTAGACCGCCACCACGCGGTCGAACGGGTCGCCCTGCTGCGCCGATTCCTGCCCATCGGCATCGCGACGGGTGGCGTGGCCGGCCTTGAGCAGGCGCGCGCACATCATCGGCGTCAGCGTCAGCGAGACCAGCAGCGAGATGCCGATCGCCACCGCCAAGGTGATCGCGAATTCGTGGAACAGCTTGCCGACCACGTCGGCCATGAACAGCAGGGGGATCAGCACCGCGATCAGCGACAGGGTCAGCGAGATCAGGGTGAAGCCGATCTGCCTGGCGCCCTTCAGTGCTGCCTGCATCGGCGTGGCACCGCGCTCCAGATGACGGGCGATGTTCTCCAGCATCACGATCGCATCGTCCACCACGAAACCGGTGGCGATGGTCAGCGCCATCAGCGTGAGGTTGTTGAGCGAGAAGCCGGCCAGCAGCATCACCCCGAACGTGCCGACCAGCGACAGCGGGACCGCGATGCTGGGAATGATCGTGGCCGGGATGTTGCGCAGGAACAGGAAGGTGACCATCACCACCAGCGCGATCGCGATCAGCAGCTCGTGCTGCACGCCACGGATGGACGCGCGGATCGATTCGGTGCGATCGCTGAGGATGGCCACATCCACACCGGCCGGCAGCGAGGATTGCAGCTGCGGCAGCAGCGCACGCACCTGGTCGACCACGGCGATGACGTTCGCGCCGGGCTGGCGCTGGATGTTGATCAGCACGGCCGGGGTGGTGCCCGACCACGCGGCGAGCTGGCGGTTCTCGGCGCCGTCTTCGATGGTGGCCACGTCGCCCAGACGCAGCGGTGCGCCATCCTTCCAGGCCAGGATCAGGGCGCGGTACTCGGCCACCGAGCGCATCTGATCGTTGGCATCGAGCATGATCGCGCGGGTCGGCCCGTCGAAGCTGCCCTTGGGCAGGTTGACGTTGGCCGTGCCGATCGCGGTGCGGATGCTGGCCATGCTCAGCCCGTTGGCGGCCAGCGCGGACGGATTGACCTGGATGCGCACCGCCGGGCGCTGCCCACCAGCGAGGCTGACCAGCCCGACCCCAGGCAGCTGCGAGAGCCGCTGCGCCATGCGGGTATCGACCAGATCGTGCACCTGCGGGAGCGAGAGGCCCTGCGAGGTCACTGCCAGGGTCAGGATCGGGGTGTCAGCCGGGTTGACCTTGCGGTACACCGGCGGCACCGGCAGGTCGTCGGGCAGGAAGCTGTCGGCGGCGTTGATCGCGGCCTGCACTTCCTGCTCGGCCACGCCGAGCGCGACCTCCAGCGAGAACTGCAGGGTGATCACCGACGCGCCGCCGGAGCTGGTCGAGGACATCTGCTTCAGGCCGGGAATCTGCCCGAGCTGGCGTTCCAGCGGCGCGGTGACCGCGCTGGTGGTGACATCCGGGCTGGCGCCGGGATACAGCGTGGTGATCTGGATGATCGGGTAATCGACCTGCGGCAGTGCCGCGACCGGCAGCAGGCGGTAGGCCATCACGCCGGACAGCAGCAGCGCCACCATCAGCAGCGTGGTCGCGACCGGGCGCTCGATGAAGGGGCGCGAGAGGTTCATGCGCCGGTCCGTGGCGGGTCCTGCTCCACCACCTCGACCTTGGCGCCTTCGCGCAGCCCGTCGATGCCTTCCACCACCACGCGCTCGCCGGCCTTGAGGCCTTCGCGCACCGAGACGCGTTCGCCATCGGCCGGGCCGAGCACCACGGTGCGCAGCGATGAGGTGTCATCGGCCGCGATCACATAGACGTAGCTGCCCTTGCTGCCGAACTGCACGGCGGCATTGGGAATCACCACCGCATCGCTGCTGCTGACCTGCAGACGCACGTTGACGAACTGGTTGGGGAACAGTGATTCATCGGTATTGGCGAACTGCGCGCGCAGTTTCAGCGTGCCGGTGGCGGTATCGATGCGGTTGTCCAGGCTGGAGAGCACCCCGTCGCCCAGTGCAGTGCGCTCCTCGCGGTCCCAGGCTTCCACGGTCAGCCGGGGATTGGCGCGTGCGGCAGCCACCACCGCCGGCAGGTCCGGCTCGGGCACGGTGAACAGCACGCTGATCGGGGTGGTCTGGGTGATGGTGGCCAGCGGCTCGGTATCGCCACTGCGCACCAGGTTGCCGACATCGACGTTGCGCAGGCCCATGCGCCCGGCCACCGGTGCGGTGATGCGGGTGTACTGCAGCTGCAGGCGTGCTTCATCCACCGCCGCCTGGTCGGTCTGGCGGCGGCCCTGCAGCTGGCGGACCTTGCTCTGCTGATCACTGAGGTCCTGCGCGGAGACGAAGTGCTTGCTTTGCAGTTCGGCGAAGCGCTTGAGCTGGCTTTCGGCATTGTCCAACTCGGCCAGGTTCTGCTGCTGGGTACCCAGCGCACGCGAGAGCTGCACCTGGAACGGGCGCGGATCGATCTCGGCCAGCAGCTCGCCGGCGGTGACGTGCTGGCCCTCGGAGAATGCCAGCCGCAGCAGCTCGCCATCCACGCGGCTGCGGATGCTCACCGTATGCAGCGGGGTCACCGTGCCCAGCGCTTTCAGGCGCACCACCAGGTCTTCCTGCGTCGCGGTGGCCACACGCACCGGGGTCGGCTGCGGACCCCCGGACGGGCCGGCGGCGGGGGCGGGCGAGAGCAGTTTCCATGCAGCGATGGCGGCCAGGCCGACACCGGCAGCGATCAACAGCGGTGTGGCGAAACGACGGCGAGACGACGGGGGCGTTGAAGCGGACATACGCATCCTGCGCACCCTCCACCGGAGCAGTGCGTCCATGGGGACCGGCCGACGGCGGCAGGTCAACGGGGGAGAGGGTGTCTGGCGGGGCAGCGGGTGGAACACCGCCGCGTGGCTGGATGCCGTTCGAATGGAACGGGAGCGCCATGATACAGGGCCGGGCCGCTCAAGCTCCCGTGACCTTGGTCATGCCCGCGGGTGCGTCAATGCACCTCGTCGCGGTACACGAACTTCGGCATTTCCCACTTGAAGTGGATGGCCAGCAGGCGGAACAGGAAGCCGCCGCCCAGGCACCACAGCGTGGCCGCGTTGAGCGACACGCCGAGTTCCAGCAGGGCCAGGTAGGCCGCGCCGGTGAGCAGGGTGATCACCGCATACAGTTCTTTCTGGAAGATCAGCGGCACCTCGTTGCACAACACATCGCGCAGCACGCCGCCGAACGCACCGGTCAGCATGCCGGCGATCAGGATGATCGGCACGGTGTGCCCGCCCTCGCGCGCGACCGCGCAGCCGATCAGGGTGAACGCGATCAGGCCCAGGCCATCGAGCACCAGGAAGGTGCGCCGGAAGTGATGCATCCAGCGCGCCACCCAGGTCGCGATCAGTGCCGCGCAGATGGTGAAGCCCAGGTACTCCGGGTGCTTCACCCAGCCCAGCGGGTAGTGGCCGAGCACGATGTCGCGCAGCGAGCCGCCGCCGAGCGCGGTGACGCAGGCGATGATGACCACGCCGAACAGGTCCATGCGGCGGCGACCGGCCGACAGCGCGCCGGTCATGGCTTCGGCCGAGATGGCGATGAGGTAGATCAGGGAGAGCAGCATGGGGGGCTCCGGGAAACACGTCAGGCGGGGGACGGAAACGCACACGCCTCACGCCAGCGCCGCTGCACTGTCGTGGGGTGGGATTCCGTTGCCGCTCCCGCTGTCCTTTTGCCTGAGAGTTCGGTGGCCAAAGCCACGTGCCCCTTCGGCGGGTCATTGAAGACCTCTCTCCAGATCGGCGTGTCGGATGCATGGTTGGTGGCTGTGCAGCCACCGGCCTGAGCGATTATGGGAGCCTGCGCCTTCGGCGGGCGCCAGCGCGGCGCCTCTCTCCTGCATCCGGGGCGGATTCTAGCAGCCGCCGGGCCCGTGCCGGGGGATAATCCCGGTATGCCCGCTGAACCCGCCCTCTGGTACCTGTACCTGCTTGAATGCCGCAACGGCAGCTATTACGCCGGCATCAGCAACGACGTGGACGCGCGCTTCCAGGCCCATCTGGCCGGCAAAGGGGCGAAATACACCCGGGCCAACCCGCCGGTGAAGGTGCTGGCGATGCGCGCCTACCCGGACCGCGCGGCGGCGTCGAAGGCCGAGTGGCAGCTCAAGCGGCAACCGCGCGAGCGCAAGCTGGCGTGGCTGGCGCTGCCCGATCCCACGTAGCCCCGCGTGCGGGTTGTTCGGGCCTTCGTTGGCGGCATACCATCGACCCTCGTTCGTTGATCCGCTTGCCCAAGCCCTGGAGTGCCATGTCCCGCGATCTGTCGTTGTACCCGGAAGATGAGAATGGCGATGTGCTCTGGAACATGCTGCAGGACGGCGATGATCTGACGATTCCGCGCGAGGTGGATTTCGCGCTGATCTTCCCGACCCAGGATGTGGCGATCGCCTTCGCCGTGCACCTGCTCAAGAACGACCAGAAGGTGTCCTTCGCCGCCTACGACGGCAACGATGACTACCCGTGGCAGGTGGTGGTGCATCCGCTGATGCTGCCGACCCACCAGAACATCGCCGGCTTCGAAGGTCTGCTGGCCAGCGAGGCGGTCTCCTACAGCGGCCAGGTGGATGGCTGGGGATGTCTGTCGCAGGGATGATCAGGGCGTGGGCGGTCGTTTCGGCCGGCGATCGTCCTGTGCATCGCCGAAGATGATCCGCGCGCTGCGCTGGTAGCTCCAGTACGCCACCGCCCAGTTCAACAGCACCACCACGCGGTTGCGGAAGCCGATCAGGAAGAACACGTGCGCGGCCAGCCAGAACCACCAGGCCAGCACGCCGGAGAGCTGCAGCCGGCCGAGGTGGACGATCGCGGCCATGCGGCCGATGGTGGCCAGGTTGCCGAAGTCCTTGTACTTGAACGGACCCGGCGCGGGCTTGCCGGCCAAGCGCGTCTGGATCGTGGTGGCCACGTGCTTGCCCATCTGCTTGGCCGCCGGGGCGACGCCGGGTACCGGCTTGCCGTCGGCCTGGGTCAGTGCCGCCAGGTCACCGGCAACGAATATCTCCGGGTGACCCTCCAGGGTAAGGTCAGGCTGCACCGGCACGCGGCCGGCGCGGTCCAGTGGCACCTCCAACGTACGTGCCAGCGGTGAGGCGGCGACACCGGCGGCCCAGACCACGGTGCGGGCCTCGACGAAGCGCTCGCCGAGCTGGAAGCCTTCGGCATTGATGTCGCTGACCGGCGTGCCGGTGAGCACCTCCACGCCCAGCTTTTCCAGCTGACGGCGCGCCTTGAGCGAGAGCACCTCGGGGAAGGTGGACAGCACGCGCGGGCCGGCTTCGACCAGGCGGACCTTGGCCGAGGCGGGATCGATATGCCGGAACTCATTGCGCAGCGTGTGCCGCGCGATCTCGGCCAGGGTGCCGGCCAGTTCCACGCCGGTGGGGCCGCCACCGACCACGGCGAAACTCAGCCACGCCGCTTTGCGCGCGGGATCGGGTTCGGCCTCGGCGCGCTCGAAGGCGAGCAGCAGCTTGCGGCGCAGCGCGATGGCATCGTCCAGCGTCTTCAGGCCGGGCGCATCGGCGGCCCATTCGTCGTGGCCGAAGTAGGCATGGGTGGCGCCGGTGCACAGCATCAGGGTGTCGTACGTAATCTGCGTGCCATCGGCCAGCGTCGCGGTGCGCGCGGCCTTGTCGATGCCGGTCACTTCACCCAGGCGCACTTCGACATTGCGCTGGTGACCGAGGATGTGGCGCAGCGGCGCGGCGATATCCGGCGCGGACAGGCCTGCGGTGGCCACCTGGTAGAGCAGCGGCTGGAACAGATGATGGTTGCGACGGTCCACCAGGGTGATGCGCACGTGCGCCGAGGCGAGGGCACGGGTGGCCCAGAGGCCGGCAAAACCGCCACCGATGATGAGCAGGTGGGGCGTGGGATCGCGGGTCATGCTTCACTCCTTGGCGGGCGCCGGAGGGGGGCGGCGCAGGTCGTCTCGTGATGCGGCCCATGGTAGCACGTGAAGCGCGATGTTCACGTCGATGGCCGATACTGGGTTCAGGGGCCATCGCGCTTGCCCGATGGCCGATCCGATCCCGCCCAGGAGACCGAGATGTCCGAACCGGAAAAGCGCATCGCCCTGCTGATCGATGCCGACAACGCACCCTCTTCCAAGATCGATGCGGTGCTGGCTGAAGTCGCCCGCTACGGTGTGGCCAATGTCCGCCGTGCCTACGGCAACTGGAAGAGCCCGCGGCTGAAAGGGTGGGAGTCCGTGCTGCACGAGTACGCGATCCGCCCGATCCAGCAGTTCGCCTACAGCCGTGGCAAGAATGCCTCGGACATGGCGATGGTGATCGACGCGATGGACATGCTGTACGCACGCAATCTGGATGGCTTTGCGATCGTCTCCAGCGATGCGGATTTCACCCCGCTGGTGATGCGCCTGCTGACCGACGGGGTGAAGGTGTACGGCTTCGGCGAGAAGAAAACGCCCGAGCCGTTCGTCAACGCGTGCTCGAAGTTCACCTACATCGAGGCGCTGGGCCAACCCCATGCGGCCGATCAGGAGGTGGAGCAGGACAACGAGGAAACCCGCCCGCGCAAGAGCGGCCCGGAGCTGCGCAATGACACCCGCCTGGTGCAGATGCTGCGCCGCGCGGTGACCTCGGCCGAAGCCGAGGATGGCTGGTCGCATCTCGGCCCGGTCGGCAGCCAGATCGGCAACCAGGCCTCGTTCGATTCGCGCAATTACGGGTACGGCAAACTCAGCGATCTGCTGGCCGCGACCGGCCTGTTCGAGATGAAGAAGGACGGCAAATCGACCTATGTGCGCGCACTGCCCAAGAAGAGTGCGGCGAAGGCGGCGAAGTAACAGCCCGCCGTTGGGCGTATCGTAGCGGCACCGCGCGACCCCGCTGCCGCGCATCGAACGATACGGGAATCCGATCATGCTGAACATCTGGGGCCGTCGCAATTCCAGCAACGTGCGCAAAGTGCTGTGGTGTGCCGAGGAGATCGGGGCGCCCTACGAGTCGATCGAGGTCGGCGGTGCCTTCGGTGGTACGCAGTCGCCGGAATACCGCGCGATGAACCCGAACGGGCTGGTGCCGGTGATCGAAGACCACGGCCTGCCGCTGTGGGAATCCAACACGATCGTGCGCTACCTCTGCGCGCGCTACGCGCTGGGCACGCTGTACCCGGAAGACGTGGTGGCGCGCGCGCAGTCGGAGAAGTGGATGGACTGGACCACCTCGACCTTCGCCGGCGTGTTCCGCGATCTGTTCTGGGGGACCCTGCGGACCGCGCCTGCTGATCGGGACGAGGCCCGCATCGCAGCGGCACTGGTGCGCTCCGGCGAGTTGCTGGCGATGGCCGATGAGGCTTTGTCGCGGCAGCCGTATCTGTCCGGTGAGCAGTTCGCGATGGGCGATATCCCGCTGGGTGCCTTCATCTATGCCTGGTTCGAGATGCCGATCCAGCGCCCGGACCTGCCGCATCTGGCCGCGTGGTACGAGCGGTTGAAACAGCGGCCGGCGTATCAGCGTGGGGTCATGACCGCGTTGACTTGAGCGGCCGTGCCGACCCACGGTCGGCACCTGCCGGCCTAATACAGATCCATCGGATCCACATCCAGCGACCAGCGCACCTTGCGTGCCTGCGGCAGCGCGGCGATCTGCGGCGTCACCTGATCCAGCACGCCGTGCAGCGGGCGTCGCGCGGGTGAGGACAGCAGCAGCTGGGTGCGCTGGTAGCCGGCGCGGCGGGGCATCGGTGCTGGCATCGGGCCATAGCGTTCCACTGCCGCGTCGTCGGGAATCAGCGCACGCACGGCACTGAGCATCGCGTTGGCATGCTCCACCTGCTGCGCTTCGGCACGCAGCAGCGCCAGATGCGCGAAGGGCGGAAAACCGGCCGCCTCGCGCTGCTGCAGTTCCGCATCGGCAAAGGCGTGGTAGCCGCCGTTGACCAGCGTCTCCAGCAGGGGATGCCCCGGGTGGTGGGTCTGCAACCAGACCTCGCCGGCATCCACCGCACGCCCGGCGCGGCCGGCGACCTGGATCAGCTGCTGCGCGAGTTTTTCACTGGCGCGGAAGTCGGCCGAGAACAGGCCTTCATCAATGCCGACCACCACCACCAGGGTCAGCTTCGGCAGGTCGTGACCTTTGGCGAGGATCTGCGTGCCGACCAGAATCCCCGCGCGATCGCCGAGCGAGGCCAACTGGGTTTCCAACGCATCCCGCTTGCCGGTGGTGCCGCGGTCGATGCGGATCACCGGGAACTCCGGGAAGGCCTCGACCAGGTGTTCTTCCAGCCGCTCGGTCCCGATGCCCTGCGGCTGCAGCGCCAGGCTGCCGCAGTCCGGGCACGCCAGCGGCGCGGACTGGCGTGCGCCACAGTGGTGGCACTGCAGGCGCCGGCCGCCGGCATGCACGGTCATCGGCGCATCGCAGCGCTGGCACGGCGCGGTCCAGCCGCAGTCATGGCAGAGCAGCACGGGCGCATAGCCGCGGCGGTTCTTGAACACCAGCACCTGGTGCCCGGCCTGCAGATGCTGGGTGATGCCGGCCAGTACTTCCGGCGAGAGCCCATCGCGCAGCGGGCGTTTACGCACATCAAGCACGCGCACCACCGGCGGACGCGCGGCGCCCGCGCGCTGCTTCAGGCGCAGGTGGGTGTAACGGCCGGCATGCGCGTTGTGCAGCGATTCCAGCGACGGCGTGGCGCTGCCGAGCACCACCGCCACGTCCAGTGCCTTGGCGCGTACCAGCGCGAAATCGCGTGCGTGATAGCGGATGCCGTCCTGCTGTTTGTAACTGCCGTCGTGCTCTTCGTCGATCACGATCAGGCCCGCATTCGGCAGCGGCGTGAACACCGCCGAGCGCGTGCCGACGATGACCTGTGCTTCGCCTCGCGCGGCGGCGGCCCACACGCGGGCGCGCTCGTTGTCGTTCAAGCCGGAGTGCAGCACATGCACCGGAATGCCCAGGCGGTTGCGGAAGCGCGACAGCGTCTGCGGGGTCAGCCCGATCTCCGGCACCAGCACCAGCGCCTGTTTGCCGCGCGCAAGGCACGCCACGATCGCCTGCAGGTAGACCTCGGTCTTGCCACTGCCGGTCACGCCATCGAGCAGATAGGCGGCAAACCCGTCGGCGGCGGTGATCGCGGCGATCGCCTCGGCCTGTTCGGCATTGGGCGCGGGGCCGCTGCCCGGCGAGGCGATGGCCGGTGCATGCGCCAGCGCGATCCGTTCGACCAGCTCGCGCTTGGCCAGCGACCGGGCAGCGCTGCGCCAGTCGTCCATCAAGGTATCCAGGCGGTCTTCGTTCACCACGCCCTCGGCCAGGCACGCTGCCAGGCGTTGCGGGCGGGTACCGCTGCGCAGTTTGGGCTGCGGGTCGTGGCCGGCCGGCGTCAGCTGCCAGCCCCACTGATGGGTGTCCGGCACGGCCTCACCCCGCCGCAGCGGACCGGGCAGGGCCGTACTGATCACTTCGCCCAGCGGGGCATGGGTGTAGCGCGCCAGCCACTGCAGCGAGCGCCACAGCTCACCGGTCACCAGGGGCGTGGTGTCGATCCACTCGATCGCGGCGCGCAGGCTGCCGGGGTCTTCGACCTGGCCTATCCCGGCCACCACGCCGACCAGCTCCCGGGAGCCGAACGGCACCCGGACCCGCTGCCCGGTCATCGCCGGGTCCGGGGCCGGCCCGTGCGGCGGGGCGTAGTCGAACAGTTGCGGCAGCGGCACCGGCAGGGCGACGCGCAGGGTCGAAGACGAGGAGGTCATCGGGGCAGTGTAGCGGGCAGGGGCGGAGCGGATCACGCCCATTCACCGTCTCAGCCGGGTACGCGCCGAATCATAAATCCCACCTAAATATCCGACTTGATTGGAGATTCAGGCTTATCCACATCTTCTGTGGATAAGTCTGTGTGCCACTGCGTATGTGACCGCCTTGCGTCAGGAACTTCCGACGTTCTGCTCAGGTTGGTCAAAAAATAGCCAAGCAACAATAAGCAATAAAAACAACAAGATAGCTGTGAAACAAAGTTGAAACAGACTTGACGCGGGGCTCACGGGTGGTTCCACCCCGGTTTTACGTGGTGCTGTGCACAACCTTTTGCGCCGGAAGGCTTTGCGCACCGTGGCCGCTCACAGGAAATGAACATCCGCGCGCCGCTGGAGTGACGCAATCGCTATCATTTCCACACAATGATGGAGTTGCTATGACGGCTGCGCCCGCCCCCGTTTCTTCTACCGCAGCCGGCGCGCTGTCGGCGTTTCTTCGTGGCGTTGAACGCCGCGCCCTGGTCGTGGCCGAGCTGCAGTGCGGTGATCCAACCGTCGCCGAACAGGCGCTGGTCGCCGTCATGCGTGCCTTCGCCGGAATCGCCAGCGATCTGCCCATGGCCCAGTGGCCGGAGCGGTTCTGGTCGCTGCTGGTCCACCGCGCGCCGTTGCGCGAGCCGGCCGCAGGCCGTTGGCCTGCCCCGTTGGAGCACCTGGCCGGGCTGACCCCGCCGGCGCGGCTGGCGTTTGTGCTGCGGATCGGTGGCGGGCTGGATGAAGCCGCGGCCGCGCAGATCCTGGATCTGCCCATGGCCGACTACCAGCACGCACTGGCCGATGCCTGCCCGCGCGATGCCCATGGCAACCCCGATGCCGCTGGCTGGCGCGCGCTGGCCGAACAGGTCCAACTGCGCATCCGTGATCTGCCCGCCAGCCGGCTGCAGCGCCTGCAGCAACCGGTGGCCGCCCCGGCCAGCCAGCAACCCGATGCCGCCTCCTGGCGCACGCCGGTCAAGTCCGATGCCCCCGCCCAGCGCCGTCCGGTCAAGCGCCCGCGCGGCCGTCGTTTCCCGTGGAAGGGCGTGCTGATCGTGGCCGTCACTGCCGGCGTGCTGCTCGGCGGCGCGGCGTGGTGGAAACATGCCCGTCAGGGTGGCGAGCCCCTGGCCGATACCCCCGAAGGTGCCGTCGCCGATGCCGGCCCGGTCAAGGTCGAAGCGTTGCCGGCGGCTGACCTGCCGACCGTGGCGCCGACCGCCTCGCCCTACGCGGCCACGGACGCGGCGATGCTGGCCGATCCGGATCTGCCGACCGCCCGCGATGCCGATCTGTACGCCTGGTTTGCTGCTGGCGGTCCGGTACCGGTGGACGAATCGCAGGCCCAGCCGAGCCGCCCTGAACCCGCTACCGCCGGCCTGGAGACGGCTGCCGCCGATGAGTAAACCTGCCTTCCTGCTGATCGCCCTCGGGCTCTCCAGTGCGGCCAGCGCCGCCCCCAACCGGGTGGAGGTGCCGCTGGCGGTGCCGGCCCCGCCCAGCGCCACGGCGCCGGCGATCCCGACCACCCCCGCAGCGCTGGATCCGGCCCAGCTGCGCGCGCTACGCAGCCGCTACGCGGCCTGGCAGGCCATGAGCGAAAGCGAGCGTGCCCGTGTCCGTGCCGCGGCGGCGCGCGTGGCGGCGCTGCCGCCGGCGCAGCAGCAGGCGCTTCGCCAGCGCTTCGCCGAACAGGACCAGCGCTTCCGCGACGGCTGGCTGCTTGGCCCGCAGCTCGGCCACGAGTTCACCAAGCTGCAGGGCCTGTTCGGCTATCTGCCCGCCGAGCAGCGCCCGACCGCGCTGGCGGTGCTGCGCCAGCTCACGCCCTCCCAGCTCACCCAGCTGACCCTGGTTGCCCAGCGCACCCCACCGCAGGACCGCGACCGCGTGCGCGCCGAATTCCTGGGCGTGGCGCCGGCCGCACGGGACAGTTGGCTGCGCGAGAACGTGGGCCACTGACGGCTTCCGCCCGTTTACCTGAAAGCGCGGCTTTTCCCCGGCCGCGCGCGTAAGATGGCGGGCCGCAACCCGGTGCCTGTGCCCTCCGCGCGCGACCGTAGTTGACGTCTGTGACTCCCATGTCTACCGCTTCCTCCACGCCGCGCCTCTCCCGGGAAGTGCGCGCCACCGGTCTGCTCGCGCTGCCGTTGGTTCTGGGCCATGTCTCCACCGGCCTGATCTCCTTCGTCGACAACGTGATTGCCGGTCACCACGGTACCGACACCCTGGCGGCCGTCACCATCGGCACGGCACTGCTGTGGCTGCCGATGCTGATCCCGATCGGCACCCTGATCTCGCTGACCGCCTCGGTTTCGCAGCTGCACGGCGCTGGCCGCGAGCGCGAGATCGGTCCGCTGTTCCGCCAGGCGCTGTGGCTGGCGCTGGGGCTGGGGCTGATCATGTTCACCTTCCTCACGGTGGTGCCGCCGCTGCTGCCGGCGTTCGGCATCGCGCCGGATATCGTGCCCGGCGCGACCGCGTTCCTGCATGCGGTGCGCTGGGGTGGCCCGGCACTGACCCTGTACTTCTGCATGCGCTACCTCAGCGAGGGGATGCACTGGACGCTGCCGACCATGCTGCTCGGCTTTGGCGGCCTGTTGGTGCTGGCGCCGCTGGGCTACGTGCTCTGCTACGGCAAGCTCGGCTTCCCCGAGCTGGGCGCCGAAGGCCTGGGCATGGCCTCGGCGATCATGATGTGGCTGCAGGCGCTGTGCTTTGCCGGTTACCTGTGGAAGACCAAGCGCTTCGCCCACCTGCAGTTGTTCTCGCACTTCGAAGCGCCGCGCTGGAGCGCGATCTGGGAGCTGCTGCGGACCGGCCTGCCGATCGGCATCACCGTGCTGATGGAAGGCGGCTTGTTCATCGTTACCGCGCTGCTGATCGGCCGCCTCGGCGCCACCGAAGCGGCCTCGCACCAGATCGCGATCAATGTGGCCCAGCTGTGCTTCATGATCCCGATGGGCGTGGCCGAAGCCACCACGGTGCGGGTCGGCCATGCGGTCGGCAGCGGCAACGGGCTGGGCGTGCGCCGCGCGGCGATCGCCGGGCTGCTGATCATCCTGGGCACCCAGACGCTGTCGGCGCTGGTGCTGCTGCTTGGCCATGACGCCATCGTCGGGGTCTACACGAACGATCTGGGCGTGGCTGCCCTGGCCTCGACCCTGCTGTTGTATGCGGCCGCGTTCCAGTTCCCGGATGGCGTTCAGGTGCTCTCGGCCGGCGCGCTGCGCGGGCTGAAAGACACCCGCGTGCCGATGTTCATCGCCATGTTCTCGTACTGGGGCCTGGGCATGCCGCTCGGCGCCGGGCTGGGACTGGGGTTGGGCATGGGCCCGCAGGGCATGTGGCTGGGCCTGATCCTGGGTCTGACCGCCGCCGCGATCCTCATGGCCTGGCGCCTGCGTGTGAGCAGCGGCCGCGCCGGCCTCCCATCGACACCCTGACTTGTGTCCGATGCCGGCGCGCCCGGCACCGGCTATTCTGGCACCACGGCAAGAAGCCACTCTGGAGTTACCCCCATGAACCAACCCGCGCGTCGCAATCCCGTCGCCAGCTTCTTCATCGGGCTGTGGGATGTGATGAACTTTACCCGCCGGCTCATCCTCAACCTGGTGTTCTTCGGCCTGCTGTTCCTGATCCTGATCCTGTTCATCGTCGCGATGGGCAAGAGCGCGACCTCGAAGGCGTCGCTGCAGGACCGCACCACCCTGGTCATCGCACCGGAAGGTCGGCTGGTCGAGCAGTTCAGCGCTGATCCGGTCAGCCGCGCGCTTGGCAAGGCCGTCGGTGACAAGGGCGCCGAAGAAATCCAGCTGCGTGATCTGATCCGCGCGCTGGAGGCGGCCAAGACCGACAAGAAGATCGAGCGTGTGGTGCTGGAGCTGGACAAGCTGCAGCCGAGCGGCTTCGCCTCGATGCGCGAAGTGACCGTTGCGCTGCAGGAACTGCGGGCCGCCGGCAAGCAGGTCGTGGCCTTCAGCGAGAACATGAGCCAGTCGCAGTACCTGCTCGCTTCGCAGGCCAACGAGGTCTATCTCGACCCGATGGGCGGCGTGGTGCTCGAGGGCCTGGGCCGCTATCGCCAGTACTTCCGCACCGGCCTGCAGGACAAGCTGGGCGTGGACGTGCACCTGTTCAAGGTGGGTGAGTACAAGTCGGCCGCCGAGCCGTATGTGCTCGATGCCGCTTCGCCGCAGGCCAAGGAGGCCGATCTGTTCTGGATGAACGATGTGTGGCAGCGCTACCTGGCCGATATCGCCAAGGCGCGCAAGCTCGACCCGGCACAGCTGGCCGCCGGCATCGACACCATGCCCGAAGGCATCGCCGCCGCCGGTGGCGACCTGGCCAAGTTCGCCCTGCAGCAGAAGCTGGTGGACGGCCTGAAGACGCGCGAGGAAGTGGACACCCTGCTGACCGAGCGCGGCATCGCCGACGACGACGCTGACGGTGGCTACCGCAACGTCAATCTGGATGCCTACCTGAGCGTGCTCGATGGCCGCCGTTCGCCGGTGGATTCGCGTCCGCAGGTGGCGGTGATCGTGGCATCCGGTGAAATCTCCGGTGGCGATCTGCCGGCCGGCCGCATCGGTGGCGAGTCGACCTCGGCCCTGCTGCGCGAAGCGCGCGACGACAAGGACGTGAAGGCCGTGGTGCTGCGCGTGAGCTCGCCGGGCGGTGAAGTGTTCGCCTCCGAGCAGATCCGCCGTGAAGTGGTCGCGCTGAAGGAAGCCGGCAAGCCGGTGGTGGTCTCGATGGGCGATCTGGCCGCCTCGGGCGGTTACTGGATCAGCATGAATGCTGATCGCATCTATGCTGACCCCTCCACGATCACCGGTTCGATCGGCATCTTCGGGATGATCCCGAACGTGGCCCGCTCGCTGGACAAGATCGGCGTGCATACCGATGGCGTGGGCACCACCCGCTTCGCCGGTGCGTTCGACATCACCCGCCCGATGGACCCGGCCGTGGGCCAGGTCATCCAGTCGGTGATCAACAAGGGCTACGCCGATTTCACCGGCAAGGTCGCCGCCGCGCGCAACAAGCCGGTGGAAGCGGTCGATGAAGTCGCCCGCGGCCGGGTGTGGAGCGGTGCGCAGGCCAAGGAACGTGGGCTGGTCGATGACTTCGGTGGCCTGAAGGCTGCGGTGGCTGACGCCGCCAGCCGCGCCAAGCTTGGTGAGGCCGGCAAGTTCCGCGTGCGTTACATCGAGAAGGCGGCCACGCCGTTCGCACAGTTCCTCAGCGGCTTCGCCGGCAGCCATGCCGGTGCCTGGATGCTGGGCGAATCGGGCATGGCCCGTCTGATGCTGGCCCGTTCGATGCCGGAGCTGGACACCCAGCTGCGCTTCGTTGAAGACGCCGCACGCGACCCGCGCAACAACGCCGCGCCGGTCAAGACGCTGGTGTACTGCTTCTGCGGCCTGTAAGCGGCCTCAGCGGTACTGTGTGACACCCGAACGCCCGGCCTGTGCCGGGCGTTCTGCCATCCGGCCGATGGGGTCAGGGGCTGGGCGGTGGCGTGTCACCGCTGGCGCGGTCGGCTTCGGCGGCGCGGGCATCGGCGGACTGCTGCAGGGTATCGCTGACCGCCTTGGCGCGGTCGATCGGTGTCTGGATCGCATCGCGCAGTTCAGTGGCCTGCGGTTCCGGTGGTGTGTCCGGTGCCGGGGGCACTGGCCGGTTGCAGGCGCTCAGCGCGATCATCGCGAGCAGCGGCAGGGCAGTACGGATCGTCATGGCAACCTCCCTCGGTGAGCCGGTAGCGGAACATCAGTGTCCCACCGCTCCGCGCATCGCGCGTGATGGCGTCCGGTAGGCCGGCCGTCACGCGTTATCCTATCCGCGCCGCACCGTGGGTGCTGCATCCCATGGATCCCCGCAGGAGACGCACGTGAGCGCGCAACGTTGGCGACTGGATGGACAGACCGCATTGATCACCGGTGCGAGCGCCGGCATCGGCTTGGCGATCGCGCGCGAACTGCTGGGCTTCGGTGCGGACCTGCTGATCGTCGGCCGCGATGCCGATGCGCTGGAGATGGCGCGCGATGAACTGGCCGATGCCTTCCCGGATCGTGAGATCCATGGCCTGGCGGCCGACGTCGCCGATGACGAGGACCGCCGCGAAATCCTGGACTGGGTGGAAGACCACAGCGATGGGCTGCACATCCTGGTCAACAACGCCGGTGGCAACATCAGCAAGCCGGCCACCGAATACACCGAAGACGAGTGGCGCGGGATCTTCGAGACCAACCTGTTCTCGGCGTTCGAGCTGTCGCGGTATGCGCACCCGCTACTGGCGCGGCACGCGGCCTCGGCGATCGTCAACGTCGGCAGCGTGTCCGGCCTGACCCACGTGCGCAGCGGCGCGGTGTACGGCATGACCAAGGCCGCGATGCACCAGATGACCCGCAACCTGGCGGTGGAGTGGGCAGAGGACGGCATCCGCGTCAACGCCGTGGCGCCGTGGTACATCCGCACCCGGCGCACGTCTGGCCCGTTGTCTGATCCGGACTACTACGAGCAGGTGATCGACCGCACGCCGATGCGCCGCATCGGCGAGCCGGAAGAAGTCGCTGCCGCCGTGGGCTTCCTGTGTCTGCCGGCCTCCAGCTATGTCACCGGCGAGTGCATCGCGGTGGACGGTGGGTTCCTGCGCTACGGGTTCTGAGCTGGCCAGCGGCCGGCACGACCGATCAGGGCACGCGTCACACGCGGTAATGGCGCTCGGTAACTCCAGTCGCGATCAGGGGAAAACCGGGTCACGGCACCGGGCAATCGCTGTCGGCCAACACCGCTTCCAAGCGCGCGCGCTCGGCGGTCGCCGCAGCCTGGTTCTCCGGCGCAGCGAAGCGCTCACGGCCGCGCGCATCGCGCAAGCGCTGCTGCCAACTGCTGCAGCGCTGTGCCTCCGCTACCGGCTCGCAGGCATCGCGCACCACTTCGCAGCTGGCCGCGTTGCTCGGCGCATGGCTGCCCCCCAGGCCGGTAAGGGCCAGCGATTCGCAGCGTGACGGGGCCGGCTCGCGCTCATGCAGGTAGCGACCGCCATCGGCAGAAACGCACTGGTAGATCTCCGGCAGCGGCGGTTTGGGTGGGCTGGCGTCGTCGGGCTCCTGCGCCGGGGCTGCCGGGCGCAGCGCTGCGCTGTCGAGCAGGCCGCTGTCTTCGTCGCCGTCCTGCGGCAGCGGTGGCATGCGGTAGTCAGGGGCGGGCGCAGCCGGCGCATTCTCCACGGCTGCCGGGGCACGCACCGGCGCGCTGATCCGCTGGATGCGCTGCTCGCTGCCAGCGGGACAGGCCACGCTCTGGATGGTCAGGCTGCCGCCGGCATCGGTGCAGCGGAAGAACACCGCTTCGTCCGCCGCAGCGGGCAGGGTCACAAGCAACAGGAGCAGCAGGAACCGTTTCATGCCCCGCCGCAGTCCTGGTCCAGGCGCGCGTCGATCCCGCGTTGCTCGCGGGTCAGCGCATCGCGCTCGCCCTGCAGCGCACTGTTGTAGCGGCGGATCAGGTCCCAGCGCCGGTCTTTCAGCCGCGAGCAGACTTCCTGCGCGGGCAGCGCATGGCATTCATCGCGCACCAGCACGTTGCCGGCCGGCACCACCACGCTGTTGCCCAGCCCGGGGTGCGGATACCCACCGCCCTGCCAGTGCGAGCTGCCGCCGCCGATGCTGATGCTGCCGCCCACCCGCGCGCCGCTGCCGGTCACCGAGACCGCACCGCCACGGCTGCTCACCGAACCGCTGCCCATCGGTGCGATCGGTGGCAGCGGACGCGACGGCCGATAGCCACCCGACGGCGGCCTCGGGCCTGGTGGATACGGCAGATAGGCTTCGGTCCAGATCGGCACCCAGCGTGGATTGCCTTCGTTGCTGTCGCTGACGTAGGTATCGCCGTCGCTGGTCGTGCACTCGTACATCGGCTGCGGCGGCTGCACGTGCACGTAGCGCACCTCGCGCTCGGGAGCGCGCGGGGCAGGCATCGGCTCCGGCGTGCGGTCGCTGCGCACCACCTGCGGGGCCGGGTCGCGCGGGCGCTGCAGGTCGCGGATTTCCTGCCGGCCTTCGCGGCATGGCGCGTCCTGCAGCGACACGGCGCCGTTGCTGCCCACGCAGCGGTAGACACGCACGTTGTCGCTCTGCGCGGCGGCGGGCACGGCAGGGCTCAGCAACGTGAGCAGGGACAACCACAGAGCAGGGCGCAGGGTCATGCGGCCAGTGTGCGGGTTTGCCCGCCTGCGCGCAAAAGGCGGCTCAGCTGCGCAATACCTGGCCGCTGAGCGCATCGCGGATCGGCGTGGGCTGTGCCAGGCCACCGGTCTGGCCATCGATCAGGCCATCGAGCAACGCCAGCAGGCGCGGGTCCAGGTCGGCGCGTGTGCGTGCCGGCGGCTCGCCGGCGAGGTTGGCACTGGTGGAGACCAGCGGGCCGCCCCAGGCGCTGCACAGCGCGGCGACCAGGGGGTGCGCGCTGATGCGCACCGCGATGCCGCTGTGTTCGCCGGTGATCCAGCGCGGCGCACGTTCGCCGGCGGGCAGGATCCAGGTGTTGGCACCGGGCCAGCTGGCCAGGACCTCGCCTTGGCGATCCAGCGGCAGGGCATCCATCCGCACCCAGCCCTCCAGCTGGGCTGGGTCGGCGGCGACCAGGATCATGCCCTTCTCAACCGGGCGCTGCTTGAGCTGCAGCAGCTTCATCACCGCGGCCTCGTGCGCGGGGTCGCAGCCCAACCCCCAGACCGCTTCGGTGGGATAGGCGATCACCCCGCCGGCGCGCAGCGCAGGCAGGGCAGTGTCCACAGTGAGTTCGTTCATGACAGGCGACCCGGGTGCATGGCCCGCATTATCCTCCCGCCGTGGCGGGAGGGGTCAACCAGGCTCAGCTGGCAGCGACCTTCTTGACGGCCTTCTTCACGGCTTTCTTGGCCACCTTCTTGGTGGCCTTCTTCGCCGTGGCTTTCTTGGCGACCTTCTTCACCGCCGCCTTCTTGGTGGCGGTCTTCTTGGTCGCTTCACCGGCAGCGGCTTTCTTGGCCGGTGCCTTCTTGGCCACGACCTTCTTGGCGGCCTTCTTGCCGAAGCCCTTGCGCACCGGCTTGCCGGTTTCTTCCATCAGCGTCTGGACTTCGGCCAGGGTCAACGAGGCGGGCTCGCGATCCTTCGGGATCTTGCCGTTCATCTTGCCGTCGCTGATGTACGGGCCGAAGCGACCGTTCAGCACCTGGATCTCGCTGCCCTCGAATTCCTTGATGATCCGGTTGCGCGCGATCTCTTCCTTCTCTTCGATCAGGAACACGGCGCGGGCCAGGTCGATGGTGTACGGGTCGTCTTCCTTCTTCAGCGAGGCATAGGTGCTGCCACGCTTGGCGAACGGACCGAAGCGACCGATGCCCACGCTGACGTCCTCCTCCTTGTCCTGGCCGAGCGCACGCGGCATCAGGAACAGCTCCAGCGCGTCTTCCAGGGAGATGGTGTGCATCGACTGGCCGGGGCGCAGCGAGGCGAACTTGGGCTTGTCCTCGGCGTCTTCGGCGGTGCTGCCGATCGCCGCGTAGGGCCCGAAGCGCCCCAGGCGCACGCTGACCGGCTTGCCGGTCTTGGGGTCGGTGCCGAGTTCGCGCGCGCCACTGGCTTCGGCGCGGTCGACCGATTCGTTCTTTTCGCCGACCAGCTTGTGGAACGGTTCCCAGAACCGCGCCATCAGCGGGATCCAGTCTTCCTCACCCCGCGACACCGCATCGAGCTCGTCTTCGAGCTTGGCGGTGAAGTCGTAATCCACGTACTGGGTGAAGTGGCTGGACAGGAACTTGGACACCGCGCGGCCGACATCGGACGGGCGGAAGCTGCGGCCTTCCATCTCCACGTACTTGCGGAACAGCAGGGTCTGGATGATCGAGGCATAGGTCGAGGGGCGGCCGATGCCGTACTCCTCGAGCGCCTTGACCAGCGCCGCTTCGGTGAAGCGCGGCGGCGGCTGGGTGAAGTGCTGTTCGGCCAGGATGCGCTCGAGCGGCACGCGCTCGCCGGGCTTCATCGCCGGCAGCTTGCGGCCTTCATCGTCGTCGTCAGCACTCTTGTTGTCCTTGCCTTCCTCGTACACGGCCAGGAAGCCGGGCACGACCACGGTGGTGCCGCTGGCGCGGAACACATGCTCGCTGCCGGCCGACAGGTCCACGCTGACGGTGTTGAGCGTGGCCGGGATCATCTGGCAGGCGACGGCGCGCTTCCAGATCAGCTCGTACAGCTTGCGCTCGTCATCGGTGAGGAAGCGCGCCACCTGGGCAGGCGTGCGCAGCGCCGAGGTCGGGCGCACGGCTTCGTGCGCTTCCTGGGCGTTCTTGGATTTGGTCTGGTAGGTGTTCGGCTGGTCCGGCAGCGAGCCGATGCCGTAATCGCGCGCGATCACGTCGCGGATCTCGGCCAGCGCGTCCTGCGAGAGGTTCACCGAGTCGGTACGCATGTACGAGATCAGGCCGACGGTGCCTTCCTCCTCACCGATCGCCATGCCTTCATACAGCTTCTGCGCGACCTGCATGGTCTTGCGCGTGGTGAAACCGAGCTTGCGCGAGGCTTCCTGCTGCAGCGTGGAGGTGGTGAACGGCGGCGCCGGGCGGCGCTTGCGCTCCTTGCTGACCACGTCGGTGACGTGCAGGGCGCCCTGGGCGGCCTGCTGGATGCGCATGCGCGCGGCCTCGGCAGTATCGCCGTCGGTCACGGTGAACTGTTCGAACTTCTGCCCGTCCAGCTTGATCAGGCGCGCATTGAAGTGCTGCGAGGGATGCGCGCACAGCGCATCGATGCTCCAGTACTCGCGGGCGATGAAGGCTTCGATCTCTTCTTCGCGTTCGACGATCATGCGCAGCGCCGGGCTCTGCACGCGGCCGGCGGACAGGCCGCGCTGGACCTTGCGCCACAGCACCGGGGACAGGTTGAAACCGACCAGGTAATCCAGCGCACGGCGTGCCTGCTGCGCATCGACCAGATCGGCAGCGATCTCACGCGGGTGGCCCATCGCTTCCTTGATGGCGCGCGGAGTGATCTCGGTGAAGACCACGCGCTGCATGGGTTTGTCCTTGACCAGCCCACGTTCCTTCAGGATCTCGGCGATGTGCCAGCTGATCGCTTCCCCCTCGCGATCCGGATCGGTCGCCAGGAAGATGTCGTCGGCGCCCTTGGCGGCCTTGACGATGGCATCGACGTGCTTTTCGTTCTTCTCGATGAGGTCGTAACGCATCGCGAAGTTGTTGTCGGGATCAACCGCGCCTTCCTTGGGCACCAGGTCACGCACATGCCCATACGAGGCCAGGACAGTGAAGTCCTTGCCGAGGTATTTGTTGATCGTCTTGGCCTTGGCGGGCGATTCGACGATGAGCAGGTGCTTGGGCATGGCGTCAGGATTCTATGGGCAGGGCCCCGGGGAGGGCCGCTAGGGTGGAGCAAATGGCCGCATTAGTGAAGCGGCGCGGGCGATATACATAAACCGAACGCCCGGGTGTGGGCCGGGCGTTCAGCTTTCTGCCTATTAGTGGAATCACGCCGGGGCCGCTTGTGTCAAGCGGCCCGGTGTGAGGATTGCTCAGATCAGGACATCGAGGCGATCACGCCGATCATCGCGATCATCACGCCGAACAGGGCCACCACGGCCAGTGCGGCGATCACCAGGATCACGATGGTGACCGTGCCCAGGCCGCGCTGCTGCAGTTCGGGGTGCTCGGTGAAGGCCCACTTGTCCACCACCAGGGTGTCGCACATCATGTCGTGCAATGCCTGCTTGCGCTCGGTGAAGGCGGCCATGATGAAGCCGATCATCAGGATCAGGCTGCTGACGATGGTCGCCAGGTAGCGGCAGAAGGCGCGCAGGAAGCTGATCCGCTCGCCATTGCCGCGCACGACCTTGATCCCGACGGCCATCTTGCCCAGCGTGGCGCCACCGCGCGAGGCGTGGAAGCCGGCATAGTAGCCGATGCTGATCACCATGCTGAGCAGCATCACCACCAGCGTCAGCGCGACCTGCACGCCTTCGTTGCCCGCGCTGGCGCCCATCACGTTGATGATCATGCTCAGCGGCAGGGTGACCACGGTGAGCAGGATGTAGTCGATGAAGTAGGCGGCGTAGCGCTTCCAGAAACCGGCATAGACCACGTCCTGGCCATGGACCACGGCCGTGTTGGCGTAGCCGGTGGCCGCGGCGGGCGCGGTGTACGGCGAGTAGGTGCCGCCACCGGTGCCCGGCAGTGGCGCGGTGCCATTGTCGATGGCGGTGTAATCCCCGCGCAGGTCGATGCCGCTGCCGAGGTTGCTGGCGGCCGCGGCGAGATTCTGCAGCTGCAGCTCATCGACGGCCTCGGACAGTGGCGCCCACTGCGCGAACCCTTCGCGCCACACCAGCGTGGCCAGGGTGATGTCACCGCGCTGGAAGCGCTGGCGCATCTCCTCTGCGCTCAGCGGCCCCTGACGTTCCTGGCCATCGGCGAAATACCACTCAGTCATTGCTTCAATCCCCTGTTGGATGCATCCATGGACATGTGTCCGTTATCAGCCGCGGCAGTGCTGCGGCAGGTACTTGTCTTCCGGTTCGCCACTGCATTCCCAGTGCTGCTGCTCACCGTCGTAATCCAGCCACAGCAGCTTGCCGTCCAGCGAGGTGCTGCCGGGCACGGTCAGTTCGGCTTCCACGCCGCAGTGGCCATTGTCGAAACGACCGATCCGCACGGCGCCGACCGCACCGTCAGCGTAGCTTTCGGCCGGCTGGAAGCCCTCGTCATCGTTGACCGGGCAGCGGCCATGTTCGCTGGCGAATTCGGCCACGGCCGCCTTGATCGGTTCCAGTGCGGCAATCGCCTCGGTGGCTTTGGCGCGGGCGACATAATCGCGGTAGGCCGGCACGGCCAGCACCGCCAGTGCGCCGCCGATGATCAGCACCAGCACCGCGACCACGGCCGCGACGATACCCACGACCGCGCAGCCACTCAGACCCTGGCGGGGCGGTGGGGCGGCGGTGGGCGTGATGGGCGGGGCGGGATCGGCAGGCGCGGCCGACGCCGCAGGCGCAGCCGGGAGTGCGGGTGGCAGGGTCGGGCCGGGCGCGATCACTTCCACCGCTTCGGCAGCGGGAGCGATGTCCAGGCCGATCTCGGCGGCCACGGTTTCCAGCGGCTGCCACTGGGCCATGCCGTCGCGCCAGACCAGCGTATCCAGTGCGATGCGGCTGGAATGGTAGAGCGCGATCAGCTCGTCAGCAGGCAGCGGACCGCGCTGCTGACTGTTTCCTTCTGCAAAGAACCACTGGTCCACCGGCCCACTCCTGAATGCGCAAGGCGCTCAGTGTAAGGTCAGTGAAGCGGTTCCGGCTCGTCCACGAACATCTGGGTTTCCATCCAGGCGTACGCGGCCTCGGCCCCGGGCTGGTTGAACAGCACCATCAGCACGACCCACTTGAGGTCGTCCAGGTCTAGTTCGTCCTGGTCCAGCGCCATCGCACGGTCGAGCACCAGCTCACGCTGGCTGGCATCGAGGATGCCGTGCTGCTCCAGGAACATCAAAAAGCCACGGCCTTCCACGTCGAGCTTGTCCAGCTCGGGCCCATGGAAAATGCGCACCGGGCCATTGACGCGGCCCAGCACCACGGCCGGGCGCTGCTCGGCGAGCGCGTCCAGCCAGTCGAAGGCTTTGTTGATCTCGGTGGGGCTGAAGCCGGCCTGGATCAGGCCGTTCTGGAGGGAGTCGCGGTCGCGGATGAGGTCCGCGTCTTCGCTGAAATAGTGTTCGAACAGGTACAGCAGGACATCCAGAATGCTCTCTTTCATTGCCCCTCGGCCTGCGTCAACGACGCTGTGGAGGTGAAGAAACTAGGGTTTTCGACAGTAGCGACCATAGGCGGCCATTACCTTTCCATCCAGTTCCATGACCAGCAGCATGGCCGACAGCTGGGCCGCCGTCAATCCGCTGCGCTGGATCAATGAATCCATACCCGTTGGGTCGTGATCCAGGGCTTTCCACAAGCACTGGTAGTCCGGGTCGGTGTAGGAAGGGGCGCGCTCGGGCGCCGGTCGTGCCTGTTCAGTGGGGGCGTCCAAGCGGGTTCGCAAGGCCCCGGCCAGGGTCTGGGCGAGCGTGGCCAACCCGGCGGTCACCTCGGCCGGCGCCTCCACCAGCGCTGCGCCCTGCCGGATCAGCCGATGGCAGCCGCGGGCGCGGGGATTGCGGATCGAGCCGGGCAGGGCGAACACCTCGCGGCCCGCCTCGGCCGCGCAGCGCGCGGTGATCAGGGCGCCGGAGCGCTCGGCGGCCTCGATCACCACGGTGCCCAGGCTGAGCCCGGCGATGATCCGGTTGCGTGCGGGGAAGTGCGCCTGGGTTGCCGGCATGCCCGGGGCGTACTCGCTGACCACCGCGCCGGTGCCGGCAATCCGTTCATGCAGCGCGGCATGCCGGGGCGGATAGGTCTGGTCCAGGCCGGTGGCGACCACGGCTACGGTCATGCCACCGGTGACCTGCAATGCGCCGTCATGGGCGTGGGCATCGACGCCGGCCGCCAGCCCGCTGATGACCGACCAGCCCTCGCCGGCCAGCGCGGTGGCGAAGGCATGCGCATGCTCGCGGCCGCCGGCCGTGGGCGAGCGGCTGCCGACCACCGCCACCGCCGGGTGCCAGAGCCGCGCCGGGTCTCCGTCCACGAACAACGCCACCGGGGGTTCCTCGATCTGGGTGAGCAGTGCCGGATAGTCCGGATCGGTTACGCCGAGCAGGTGATGGTGCTCCTCGGCCAGCCATGCCAGGGCATGTGCCAGGTAGCGTTCGTCCGGCAACGCCAGCCGGGCGCGTTGCGCCTGCGTACAGCCGGCAGCCCGCCAGGCGGTCGGGCCGGCCCGCAGGGCGGCCGCCGCATCGGAAAACTGGCGCAGCAGGCGCAGGCGAGGCGGCAGCGCGCCCCCGGCCAGGACCAGGGTGAGCAGGGCGGTGGATGAGGCAAGGCAGGGAATGGGCATCCCGATACCCTGGCCCGGAAATGACGACGGCGCCCTAGGGCGCCGTCGCATGGCAGGGTAGGACTCCGCCGCGTCTACTGCTTATCGGGATGCAGTGCCGAATAGCCGACCCTGACCGGCTTCACGCCTTCCATCACCAGCGCGTAGCTGACGTTCTCGAACGTGCGGAAGACCATCGCATGGGCGGCGTACTCGTCCGGCAGGGTGACCCGGCCGGCGCCGCTGGTCAGCGAATCGTCCATCCGCGACGAGTTCGGGTAATCCATGCGGTGGGCCACATGGCGGCCCTGGCGCCACAGCGAGAACACCGTGCCGTTGTCGACCCCGTTGGCACTACCGGCGGAGATCGCGATCACATCGCGCGGGCCGCCGGAGGTGAAGGTGTCGGCGATGGCCAGCACGCGCACGTCCAGATCGACGGCCTGCGGCGCGGGCACATGCGGCACGAACTGCAGGTCGTACGGGCGGGCCTCGACCGGAACCAGGCGGTCACCGGCGCGGACTTCACGGCCGTCCACCTGGCCCTGCAGCACCAGCGAGGTCACCTCGACACTGCCGCTCTGCACACGGCTCACCGTACCGACGTTGATCTGGGCCAGTTCGTAGCCCAGCGTCTGGTGCCGCTTGCTCGGCACGATGAACGTCTTCCAGAGGTTGCCGCTGCCGGGCGTGGTATCGCCGCGGGCATTGAGGTCTTCGGTCGGCTTGGGCAGGGCGTACTGCACCGTCGGGCGGACCACCGCGTAGCGCTGGCCGACCTGGGCATTCTCCAGGCCGCGCACATAGGCCGTCTGGCCGGTGGTCGCGCGCAGGCGGTTTTCTTCCAGATTGACCACGTAGGGCAGCGACTTGACCTCGTCCACCACGCTCAGCTGCTTCAGGAAGGGCTCCACCTGCTCCAGCGGGACGCCGTTGATCGGGGCCTCCTGGCGCGGGCCGGGCTGGGCCACGACGCGGTCCAGATAGGCCAGGCTGAGCACGTCACCCGGGTAGATCAGGTGCGGATTCTTGACCTGCGGGTTGGCCTGCCAGATCTCCGGCCACAGCCAGGGCTTCTGCAGGAAACGCGCCGAGATGTCCCACAGCGTGTCCCCTTTGCGCACGACATAGGTATCCGGGTGCCCGCCATTCATTTCCACGGCGGTAGCATAGGTAGCGACGGTCAGCATCGCTACGGCGACGACCGTACGAGTTCGTTCAAACATAGATGTGGTGCCTGATTCCCCAACAGGTTCGCGCACTATAGTCCAGAAACCGGGGCGCGGGGCAAGCGTTGGCGATAGAATCGCCCTGTACGCCGCTTCGACCGGCGCCCCCTACCGGTATTTGCCATGGCCCTCCTGCCCATTCTCGAATTTCCCGATCCGCGCCTGCGTACCAAGGCTGCGTTGATCGATGCTGCCGACGTGACCACGCCGGCGTTCCAGACCCTGATCGATGACATGTTCCACACCATGTACGACGCCCCGGGCATCGGCCTGGCCGCCAGCCAGGTGGACGTGCACAAGCGCTTCATGGTGATCGACGTCAGTGAAGAGAAGGACACCCCGATGGTGTTCATCAATCCTGAGATCGTCGCCAACGAAGGCGGCCAGGTCTATCAGGAAGGCTGCCTGTCGGTGCCGGGCATCTTTGCCGACGTCACCCGCGCCAACCAGATCACCGTGCGTTACCTGGATCGCCACGGCGTGGCCCAGGAACTGACCACCGACGGCGTGCTCGCTGTCTGCGTGCAGCACGAGATGGACCACCTGGACGGCAAGCTGTTCATTGATTACCTCTCGCCGCTCAAGCGCGAGATGGTGCGCAAGAAGCTGGCCAAGCAGCGCAAGCACGTTGCCTGAGGTGATTGCAGCGACCGCCGCGCGGGATGACCGCGCGACGTGTCCTGTCGCGCGGCGCCGCACATCGGCGCCGTTTTACGTTCTGTTAGTGGGGTCACCATGAAGATTGTCTTTGCCGGTACGCCGGCGTTCGCCGTGTCCTCGCTGCGTGCCGCAGCCCGTCACCATGAAGTGGTCGCGGTGTACACGCAGCCCGATCGTCCCGCTGGCCGTGGCCGTGGCCTGGCCCCCTCGCCGGTCAAGCTGGACGCGATCGCACGTGGCATCCCGGTGTTCCAGCCGGAGAGCCTCAAGACCCCCGAAGCCCAGCAGCAGCTGCGCGACCTGGCGCCGGACCTGATGGTGGTGGTGGCCTATGGGCTGATCCTGCCCAAGGCGGTGCTGACCATCCCGACCCATGGCTGCTGGAACGTGCACGCCTCGCTGCTGCCGCGGTGGCGCGGTGCCGCGCCGATCCAGCGTGCGATCCAGGCCGGCGATACCGAAACCGGTGTGTGCCTGATGCAGATGGACGCCGGGCTGGATACCGGCCCGGTGCTGCTCAAGCAGCACATCGCGATCGGCCCCAACGATACCGGCGGTCAGCTGCACGATCGTTTGGCCGCCCTGGGTGAGCAGGTGCTGTCCGATGGCCTGGGCCTGCTGCGGGCCGGCATCAAGCCGATCGCGCAGCCGCAGCCGGAGGCCGGCGTGACCTATGCGCACAAGCTGGACAAGGCCGAAGCCCGTCTGGACTGGGCGCAGGACGCCCACGTGCTGGCACGCACCGTACGCGCGTTCAATCCGTGGCCGATCGCCGAGGCGATGCTGGCCGGCGAACGCGTCCGCATCCATGGCGCGATCGCGCTGGAGGACAACCAGGGCAAGGCCCCGGGCACGCTGCTGGGCGCCTCGCGTGACGGCATCGACATCGCCTGCGGGCAGGGTGCGCTGCGCCTGCGCGTGCTGCAGCGTGAGGGCGGCAAGGCGATCACCGCCGCCGACTACCTCAATGCCCGTCGCGATCTCGGCGTGGGTGCCTGAGATGACCACCGCGCGTTCCGGCAAGCCTGCAGGCCCCTACACCGCCCATACCGCCCCCGGCGTGCCCACCCGCGTGCTGGCCGCGCGCGTGCTGGCCCAGGTGATCGGCCGCGGCCGTTCGCTCAAGGCCGAACTGGCCACCGCCTTGCCGACCCTGGACGACAGCCGCGACCGCGCGCTGCTGGAGGCGCTGTGCTTTGCCGTGCTGCGTCGCCGTGCCGCGTATGACGCTGCACTGGCGCAATGGATGCCGCGGCCGCTGAGCGTGCGCGAAGACGAACTGCGCGCGCTGCTGCTGGTCGGCTTCGCCCAGTTGGACGCACTGGAGCTGCCGGCGCACGCCGCGCTCTCGGCCACGGTCGACGCCGCGCGTGCGATGGGCCGTGATCGCCAGGCCGGCATGGTCAATGCACTGCTGCGCCGCGCCCAGCGCGAAGGCATTCCGCCGCTGCCTGCGCGCGATGCCTTCCCGCTGTGGATGGCCGAGAAGATCGAACAGGATTGGCCGGACGAGGCCGACGCGGTGTTCACCGCGAGCCTGCAGGCCGCGCCGCTGTGGCTGCGGGTCAACCGCCAGCACAGCAGTCGTGAGGCGATGCTGCAGCAGTTGGCGGCCGCCGGTATCGAGGCGGAGGCATCGAGCGTGGGTGCCGATGCGATCCGCCTGCCGGTGCCGGTCGCGGTCTCCGCGCTGCCCGGGTTCGCCGATGGCGCGCTGTCGGTGCAGGATCTGTCTGCCCAGCAGGTGGCCGATGCGCTGGCGCCGCGCCCGGGTTCGCGGGTGCTTGATGCCTGCGCCGCACCGGGCGGCAAGGCCGCCCATCTGCTGGAGCGCGATCCGACCCTGCAGCTGCTGGCGTTGGACATCGATGCGCGCCGGCTCAAGCGCATCAGCGAAACGTTCGCACGCACCGGCGTGGGCCAGAACGCGCAGGTGCTGGCGGGCGATGCGACCGATCCGGCCAGCTGGTGGGACGGGCAGCTGTTCGACACCATCCTGCTCGACGCCCCCTGTTCGGCCACCGGCATCATCCGCCGCCAGCCGGATGTGTTGGCGCATCGCCGCGCGACCGACATCGATGCACTCATCGCCCTGCAGGCGCGCCTGCTGGATGCGTGCTGGTCGATGCTCACCCCGGGCGGAACCCTGCTGTATGCGACATGCTCGATCCTGCGCGATGAAAACCAGTTCCAGGTCGAATCCTTCCTGCAGCGCACCCGGGATGCGGGCTTCCTGCCGCTGGGCGAGGCGTATGGCCACGACTCCTGGGCCGGGCGCCAGCGCCTGCCCGGTGAGGAAGGTGCTGACGGCTTCTTCTATGCGCGTCTGCTAAAGAAGGGTTGATCCGAACCCGGCTAGAATTCCGCCCCATGCTAAAAAACCGCGCATCCCGAGAGTTCTGGCTGCTTGCCCTGATGGCCCTGCTCGTTCTGGGGGCCGGCCTGGGCATGCGTGATCCGTGGCCGTCCGACGAGCCACGCTTTGCGCTGGTCGCCAAGCAGATGGTGGAGAGCGGCGACTGGCTGTTCCCGCATCGGGGCACCGAGCTGTATTCGGACAAGCCGCCGCTGCTGATGTGGTCGCAGGCCGCGCTGTACTCGCTGATCGGCGACTGGCGGGTGGCCTTCCTGCTGCCCTCGCTGCTGGCCGCGCTGGGCACCCTGGCCTGCGTCTATGACCTGGGCCGCCGCCTGTGGACACGGCGGGTCGGGCTGTACGCCGCCTGGGCGCTGCTGTTCGCGCTGCACTTCACTTTCCAGTCCAAGAAAGCCCAGATCGATCCGCTGGTGGTGTTCTTCATCACCCTGGCCAACTACGGCCTGCTGCGGCATCTGCTCAGTGGCCCTGCGTGGCGCTGGTGGTGGCTGGGCTGGTTCGCTGCCGGGCTGGGGGTGATCACCAAGGGCGTAGGCGTGATCGCGCTGCTGATGATCGTGCCGGCCGCCGTGGCCTCTGTGCTGGGCTGGCCGCGGGTCAAGCTGCATGTCCGCGACTGGCGGTTCTGGGCCGGGCCGCTGGCGTTCGCGCTGGCGATCGCCCTGTGGCTGGTGCCGATGGTGCTGACTGCGCTGGGCAGTGGGTCGGCCGAATATCGCGCCTACCTGGACGACATCCTGTTCCGGCAGACCGCCAAGCGCTACGCGCAATCCTGGGATCATCATCAGCCATGGTGGTATTTCCTGGGCACGATGCCGTCGATGTGGATCCCGGCCTTCCTGGCGATTCCCTGGGCGATCCCGGCCTGGCGCCGTCGCCTGCAGCGGCGTGATGCGCGCTACCTGCTGCCGCTGGTGTGGTGGTTGTTGATCGTGCTGTTCTTCTCGATCCCCAACGGCAAGCGTGACGTCTACATCCTGCCGGCGCTGCCGATGTTCTGCCTGGCGCTGGCACCGCTGCTGCCGGGGCTGCTGCGCAAGCGCGCCTTCCAGTGGCTGCTGGGCGGCTTCGTGGCGCTGCTGGCCGCCGGCCTGCTCGGCATCGGTATCTCGATGCTGGTCGGGCAGCCGGGGTTCGAGCGCAAACTGATCCTCGACCGCGGCATCGATACCGCCGTCACCTCCGGCCTGGGCTGGGTCGCGGTCGCGCTGGGCTGCTGGGCCGTGCTGACCCTGTGCATCGCCGGCGTACGCCGCTTCCATCTGGCGGTGGTGGCGACGCTGACCATGGCCTGGGTGGCGTTCGGGCTGATCGGCTACCCGCTGTTCAACGACTCCAGCTCGGCACGTGGCCTGATGCAGCAGGTCGGCCAGCGCATCGGCCCGAAGGCGGAACTCGGCTTGGTCGCGTGGAAGGAGCAGAACCTGCTGATGGCTGACCGTGAGGCCGCCACGTTCGGGTTCAACCGGCGCTGGGACCGGCAGCTCGCCGACGGGGTCGCCTGGCAGGCCGCCCAGCCCCAGCAGCGCTGGTTGCTGGTGCAGGAAGACGCGCTGCTGGCGTGCGTGGACCGCACCACTGCAGAGCTGGCCGGGGTCGCCAACCGCCGCCGTTGGTGGTTGGTAAGGCCCGGCGATATCCACGGTGCCTGCGTGGCCAGCGCCGAAGAACAAAAACGCGAACGCGCGCTGCACCGGATCGACGGCGATGAGTGAATTCTGCAATGCTGGCGGCCTGGTCGGGCAGGTGCGGCAGCTCCGTGGGCGCCGGTGGCGTCCAGTGCAATCACGGGCGTGCATGCCTGCGTGTGGCAATCGAGGTTGGCAATGACGTTCTCCGCTGCATCCGAGCCGACCACGCCCGTTTCCCTGCCGCCGCTGCAGGGGCGTGCCGGTGTGGCCCATTGGATCGCCACCGTGGGCCTGTTCTGCATGCCCGCGCTGGTGCTGACCCTGCCCCAGAACCTGCTGCCCTACGGCATCCTGTTGCTGCTGAGCACGCTGCTGGCGCCGGATTACCTGTGGCGCGCGCGGGGCCTGGCCGGGCGGCCGGTGAAGGCCCTCACCTGGCTGGTGGTGGCCGCGATTGCCTTTGCACTGCTCTCGATTTATCTGTTCGAGCAGGGCCTGCGCGACATCGACAACCGCTCACGGTTCGTGGTGATCCCCTGGATCGCCCTGTGGGTCTGTGCACTGCGGCCGGACATCCGCTGGCTGTGGGGCGGGGCGCTGGCCGGCCTGCTCGGTACCATGGTGCTGGCGATCCTGCAGGTGGCCGGCGGCGCGCCACGCGCTGATCTGAGCACCAACGCGATCGTACTGGCCGACATCGTGCTGGTGCTGATGGTGCTGCTGGTGTTCTGCCGGCCACACAAACGTTGGACCTGGGTGATCGTGGGCATGGTCGCCGGTTGCGTGACCATCGTGCTCAGCGGCAGCCGTGGCGTCTGGCTGGCGCTGCTGGCACTGCTGGTGGTGATGGCGATGAGCCTGCGCTGGCGTACCGGGCCTGCGCGGCTGGGTGTGCTGCTGGCCCTGGTGGCGATCGCCGGTACCTTGATCCTGACCATCCCGAGCCTGCGCGAGCAGGTCCGCCTGACCGAACTCAAGCACGACGTGGTGCGGATGGAGCGCGGAGACAGCGACTCCTCGGCCGGCGCGCGCGTGGAGCGATTGCAGGTGGCCTATGAGACCTTCCTCGATCATCCGCTGACCGGCGTGGGCATCGGCCATTTCGACAGCGCCATGCAGCGCCTGCCGGTGTGCCGGGATGATCCGGCCGAACAGCGCTGCCATCTGGGCCACGCGCACAATGACCTGGCCGAGTGGGCGGCGACGCAGGGCGTGCCGGGCCTGCTGTTGCTGCTGGCCATCTATGGTGTGCCGCTGTGGGTATTTACCGGCCTGCACCGGCGCAGCGGCGAACAGGCCTTCCGTGGCCCGGCCGCTGCCGGGATCATGGTGGTAGTGACCTATGTGCTGTGCGGGATCACCCAGTCGATGTTCGCGCACCAGATCACGGCCAGCTTCTACGTCACCATCGTCGGCCTGCTGGCCGGGCTGTCGATCGTCCAGGGCCATACCCGCCGGGTGGCGTTGGCACAGGCCAAAGCTCAGGCGCCTGGCTGATCCCGCGGCGGATCGGTCACCGGCTGCCCGTTCTGCAGCATCCACAACATGATGGTCTTCTGGCGCACGTAGTTGGCGCGCACATAGGCATAGACCAGGCCGTGCCAGCCATCGCGGAAGCCGCCGCGCAGCAGCAGCCCACGCCAGAACCGCCACGTCGGGGCCAGGATCAGCTTGGGCAGGGTGGCGCGCTTGCCCCGCGCGAACTCGTGCTCGGCCATCATCCGCGCGTAGCGCTGGGTCTTGAGCAGCTGCTGCTCCAGCGAACGGTAGGGGTAATGGATCAGGTCGCCGCGCAGGGTGCCCACCGCGCCATCGACGCTGGCCGCCTCATGGATCTCACGCTTGCCGCGCCAGCCGCCATGGCGGCGGTCGAACAGGCGCAGGACCCGGTCCGGGTAGGCGTTGCCATGCTTGAGGAACTTGCCGAAGTACTCGGAAAGCCGTGCGAACCGGTAGCCGTGGTGGCCGGCGAAACCGTTGGCCTGGGCGGACAGGATCGCCTCGCGCAGGGTCCCGCTGATGCGCTCGTCGGCGTCCAGGCACAGCACCCAGTCATGCGCGGCCTGCTCGACGCAGAACGCCTTCTGGCTGCGGAAGCCATCGAACGGGCGTTGCAGCACCCGCGCCCCGGCGGCTGTCGCGATCGCCACGGTGGCATCGGTGGACTGCGAGTCCACCACGACGATTTCGTCGCAGAAGGCCAGCGAGGCCAGACAGTCGCCGATGCGGTCGGCTTCATTGAACGCGATAATGCAGGCCGAAATGCGAGGCCGTTCAGTGGGAGCGGTCGAGGAGGACATGATGGCCGAGTACCTGCTGTTTGCGACGGAGCGTTATGCGCTGCCCATTCTCGCCCCTCTGGCGCAGGCGTTGCACGCATCCGGTCAATCGGTGTCGGCCTGGTTCGCCGATGGCGCCGCTGGCGCGTCGCTGCCCGGCGTGCCCAATGCAGGCCTGAAAGACGCGCTGGCACTACGTCCGCGCGCGGTGTTCAGCGCCGCCAACTGGGTGCCGCCGTTCATTGCCGGGGCCAAGGTGCAGGTCTTCCACGGCTTCAACGTGCAGAAGCGCGACAGTGCCCGCGGCCACTTCCGGGTGCGCGGCCTGTTCGATCTGTATTGCACCCAGGGCCCGGCCACGACTACTCCGTTCCGCGAGCTGGCCGCGCGCGAGGGCCACTTCGCCGTGGCCGAGACCGGCTGGCCCAAGCTCGATCCGCTGTTCCGCGATGACGGCGGCCTGAGCGCGGGATTGCGCGTGCCGGCACAGGGCCGCCCGGTGATCCTGTTCGGCTCGACCTTCACCGAGCGGCTGAGCGCCGCGCCGCATCTGTACGAGCAGATCGCGGCCGATATCGCCCGCGGCGAGCACTACTGGCTGCTGACCCTGCATCCCAAGTGCGCGCCGGCGCTGTTCGAGCGCTACCGCGCGCTGGCCGGCCCGCATGCGCGCTTCATCGAACCGGAACAGGTGATGGCCGCGCAGCGCGCGGCCGATGTGCTGGTCTCGGATACCTCCTCGATCGTCTCCGAGTTCATCGTGCAGCACAAACCGGTGGTGACCTTCCGCAACCGGGTTCCGCAGCCGCACATGATCGATTTCGACGATGCCACCCAACTGCCGGCGATGCTGGCCCAGGCGTTGGATCCCACCCCGGCGTTGATGGCCGAAATCCGTCGCTACGCCGATGCCATCCATCCGTTCCGCGATGGGTATTCCTCTGAGCGGGTGATCGCGGCGACCGAGGATTTCCTGTCCGGTGAGCTCGGCACGCTCAAGCGCAAACCGTTCGGTGCGTGGACGCGGGGCCTGCAGATCCGCAAGGAGCTCGGCTATTGGGGGCCGGCGAAGCGATAAGCCAGCGTTTGCGCCATCAGGTAGATCCACGCCATGCGTGGACGCATTTCACCAGGTAGATCCACGCCAGGCGTGGTTGCGCCCCTACCAGCGCAGGCGACGCTTCGCCAACGCACGGCCCAACCGCTCGTACACCGCACGCGCCTCCGCTTCCGGCAGGTACTGCAGCACCAGCGGCGTGCCCATGCCTGCGCCGGCGGTATCCAGCCACACGCTGGCCGTGCCCAGCCGGCGGTCCAGCGGCGAACGGGTCAGGCGCAGTGCCTGCAGCTTGTCCAGCTCGGCAAAGCGCCACCAGCGCTGCCACCAGCCGCCACGCACCGCGATGTAGTCGTCATCCAGGTGATAGCCGATGCGGGCCATCTGCCGGTGCGCGCGGAACGCCGACCACGGCAGCCATAGCAACACCAGCGCCCCCCACGGCCCGCCGTACCAGATCGCCGCCGCCGTCAGCAGCGGAACGAGGCACAGTGCGCCCAGGCACAGCCGCCACCAGCCCCGCATCTGCACCGGCTGCCAGCGCGCCGGCGGCCACTGCAGGTGCGGCAGCAGATGCTGGACCAGCCCATCGCAGACGGCCGGCGTCGCCAGCGGCGCCAGCTCACGCAGGTCGCGGCGCTCGCCTTCGCCGGGGTTGCCGGCAGCAATATCGATACGCAGTTGCCGGCGCTGGAACCAGCGCTGCAGCGCGCTCTCGCGCAGCGTCCACGCCTGGATCCGGCGCCGCGCCACGCTGGTGCGCATGCGGGTCAGAAGCCCACTGGCCACGGTCAGCCGGCGCTCGTGCTCGCTGAGCCGGAAGCCGTAATAACGCAGCAGCGCGAGCACCACCGACAATACCCGCGGCATGACCCAGAAGCCCGCCACGGCGAGCGCCGCGGCAATCGCCCACAGCCACATCCCGGGGTGCAGGTGGCTGGCATAACCAAAGGCCTGGCGGCCGCCGGCTTCGATGACATCGGAGACGCTGCCACGCGGGAACAACTGCACCATCGCGCCCAGCACTGCCAACACCACCACCCAGCCGCGGTTGGAGAGCAGGCCGATACGGACCACCTCGCCCGGGCTCAGGGCGAGCAGCACATCCTCGGTTGGTTCGGCCGCAGCGGCGTCGCCCTCGGCCGTGGCCGGCACTGCCTGGCCACGCTGGCGTACCAGACGCTCCAGTGCGAGCGCCTGGTCGAGTTTGAGCACCCGCATTTCCGCTTCGGGGCGATGGCCACCGGCCGATTCCAGCTTCAGTTCGGCGACGCCGAACAGGCGGTGCAGCGGGTTCTGGTGGACCACCACGTTGTGGATGCGGGCGAAGGGAATCTCGCGGCGATTACGCGCGAAAACACCACTGCGCACCGTGATCGCGCTCGTGCCGATCTGGTAGCGATAGGTGAGGTACTGCAGCACCGAATACGCGACCAGCACGACCACGGCGATCACCGGGCCGAGTGACAGCCACAGCTCATCGCGGTCGCCGCGCTGGCCGAACACCACCAGTGCGATCAGCGGTACCAAACCCTGGCGCAACTGCATCAGCAGCACGAACAGCCACGACCAGGGATGCAGCCGCTGCTCCGGCGCGGCATCAAGCGGCGGCGGGGTACTCACAGCGCGTCGTCGTCCTGGTCCAGCTGGTGCGCCAGGGTGTCGCGCAGGCGCTCGGCATCGGCGCTGTCCAGCCCACTGAGCGTGACCGCACTGAAGCGGCTGCCGGCGGTATGCACGACCAGCGTGCTCAACCCGGCGCTCCGTTCGATCGGCCCACGGCGCAGATCCAGGTGCTGCACGCGCGAGGTGGGGACACGGGTTTCGTTCTGCCAGAGCAGGTCGCGGCGCAAGCCCAGGCCTTGGGCATCCAGCCGCCAATAGGTGCGGCGCTGGCGGCGGAACGCGAGAGCCGCACCGATCAGCGCGCCGAGCGCGACCATGCCGGCCGCGCCCCACCAGCGGCCCGGCAGATCAAAGACCACCCAGAGCGTGCCGAACACGCCGCCGATCATCAGTGCGCCAGCGACCGCACCACCGAACGCGGCCAGCGAGGCCGAACGCAGCGGCATCGCCTGCCAGTCGGGGGCAGGCGGCAACGGCGGCAGGGGCGGCGGCACGGGAGTGTCGAGAAGATCGGACAAGGCAGGGCGCTCGGCTGGGGAACGGGCCGGGCGCATGCGTACAGGTGCAACCGCCCGTGGCGCAGACGGTAGCAGGTTGCCGTGGGCTATTGCGCGGCCTGGATCAGTGCGTCGACATCGAGCAGATGGCCGGCGCGTTCGGCCTTGGTGCGCAGGTACTGTTCGTTCTCGGCGGTGATGTCGCCGGTGACCGGTATGCAGTCCACCACGTCGATGCCGGCATTGCGCAGGCGCTGGGCCTTGGTGGGATTGTTGCTGAGCAGCTGCACGCGGCTCACGCCCAGGCCCTGCAGCATCGCCACGGCACTGCCGTAGCGGCGCTCATCGGCACCGAAGCCGAGCTGGGCATCGGCGTCGATCGTGTCCAGGCCATCGTGCTGGTAGCCGTAGGCGCGCATCTTCGCGGCGATGCCGGTGCCGCGGCCTTCCTGGTCCAGGTACAGCAGCACGCCGCCGCCGAGCTCTTTGAGCTTGCGCAGGCCGCGCCGCAGCTGGTCGCCGCAGTCGCACTTGAGTGAACCGAACAGATCGCCGGTCAGGCAGGAGGAATGCACGCGAACCGGCACCACGGCGGACAGATCCGGGGTGCCCACGATGATCGCGACCTGGTCACGCTGGGCCACGCCACCGCGGAACACCGCGAATTCGGTCATGCCGACCTCGCGCAGCGGCACCGGCGAGCGGGCCACCAGCTCATACGCATGCGCGGCCTGTTCGGCGCCCTGGCTGAGATCGCACAGCGAGACCTGCGCGCAGTCGTCGAAGCGGCGGTCATCGGCGGCCAACAGCACGCCGACCATCGCCGGCAACAGCAGGCCGAGGCGGGCGATTTCCACCGCGCCGTCGTCCAGCGCTTCGCCACCGGTCCAGCCCGGGGGCATCGCACCGGGGTCGCGCAGGTAGCTGAGCGAGGGCAGGGCATCGAAATCGATGCCGGCCAGCGGCACGCGCGCGCCACGGTCGGCACTCACCCCGAGCACGCGGGCGCGGGTGGCGGTGAGGAACAGGTAGTGCCGGTCTTCCGCGGCCGCGGCAAAGGCGCTGAAGCTCGTGCGGGTGCTGCTGTCCAGCGCGATGAAGGCTAGGCGCTGGCCGTGGCCATCGTCGATCACCACCGGGCGGCCGGCACGCAGTTCGGCCACCGCGCGCTCGCAGCGGATCGCGGCCGGATCGCCGAACAGGGAAGAAGCAGGGGACATGTCAGGGGCCGTGGGGGACATCGTGGTTTCCACAGTGGGGACGGATCGCGGCGATTCAATCGCACCAAGGGCGCGACGCTGCGTCGCAGTCAGTGCGGATGGTCCTCGGTGGCATAGGGGTCGTCCTCGCCGCTCTGCGGTGGGCGCAGCGTATAGCGCTTGTAGGTCCACTGATACTGCGCCGGATCGCGCCGGGCGATGCGTTCGATGCCGGCATTGAGGGCGGTGGCCGCGGTGCGCGGGTCCGGATCGGCCACGGCCGGCGGGGTGGCCTCGATGTGCAGGGCGAACGCCATGCCCGGGCCGATCCGCTCGCACCAGCCGTACAGCACGGTCGCGCCGGTGCGCTCGGCCAGTCGGTTGACCAGGGTCATGGTCAGCGCCTCCACCCCGAAGAATGGCGCGAACACCCCGTCGCCGGCCTTGGGCTGCTGGTCGGGCAGGATGCCGGTGGCACCGCCGTCCTTGAGTACCTTGAACAACTGGCGCACGGCCGGGCCTTCGGCGCGGACCTGCTGGACGTTGTCGCCGCCGCGGACCAGCTGCAGGAAGGCATCGCCCACTGCTTCATCCGGGGCCTTGTAGACGATCGCGATCGGCCCGCGCGAGGCCAGCCACTGGTTGAGCAGCTCCCAGTTGCCGTAATGCGGGGCCGCCACGATCACGCCCTTGCCGGCGGCCAGGGCTGCGTCGTACAGCGCCTCGCCGTGGCGCTCGGTCAACCGCGCAAGATTGCGATCGCGTGGCTGGGTCCACAGGCGCAGGGTCTCGATGGCCTGCAGCGCGGTCGAGCGCAGCACCTCGCGGTGGAGCACGGTGCGCTCGGCCTCGTCCATTTCGGGGTAGGCCAGTTCGAGGTTGCGGCGGGTGACGCGGCTCTCACGGGCATTGAGACGGATCCACAGCCAGGCCAGGCCGCTGGCGAAGGCACGCAACCAGGGCCAGGGCAGGCGGGTGAACAGGGCAGCGGCGCGGTAGGCCAGGCGGGCGGTGGTGTGCGGTTTCATCACCGCAAAGTCTAGCCGCTGGCGACCAGCCTGTCGGCGCGCGGGCACGTTAAGGTAGTCCGCCTTCAGCTAGCGGAGCCTTGTCCATGCTTGTTCTGATCCAGCGCGTCAGCGAAGCCAGCGTCCGTGTCGATGAGGCCGTTGTCGGTCAGATCGGCCCCGGCCTGCTGGCCCTGGTGGGCATGGAGCCAGGTGACACCGAGGCCCAGATCGCCCGGATGGCCGATCGCCTGCTTGGTTATCGTGTCTTTGCCGATGAGACCGGAAAAATGAACCGGTCGCTGCGTGATACCGGCGGCGGAGTGCTGCTGGTCAGCCAATTCACCCTGGCGGCCGACACATCCAGCGGGATGCGGCCGGGCTTCAGTACCGCCGCGCCGCCGGCGGAGGCTGAACGCGGATTCAACCGACTGGTCGAGATCTGCAGGCAAAAACACGCCCCGGGGGTGGAAACCGGCCAGTTTGGTGCCCATATGGTTGTCAGCCTGGTCAACGATGGTCCCGTGACCTTCCTGCTCAGACCCTAGCCCCGGGACCACCGCCCGGGAACGCGGGGCGCCGGGCTGGTATAATGCTAGGTTCTATTCCCTCTCCCAGCCGGTGGCGCGAGCACTACATGGCCAACGAACGTCCTGCCCAGCAAAACGACATCAAGCTTCTGATCAGCAAGGGCCTGGAACAGGGCTACCTGACCTACGCCGAAGTCAATGACCATCTGCCCGACGACATCGTCGACCCGGAGCAGATCGAAGATATCATCGGCATGATCAACGGCATGGGCATTGATGTCCATGAAGTTGCGCCCGATGCAGAAACCCTGTTGCTCAACGATGGCAACACCGGCAACCGCGAAGTCGATGACACCGCGGCCGAAGAAGCCGCTGCCGCGCTGAGCGCGCTCGACACCGAAGGTGGCCGCACCACCGACCCGGTGCGCATGTACATGCGCGAAATGGGTACCGTCGAGCTGCTGACCCGCGAAGGCGAAATCGCCATCGCCAAGCGCATCGAAGAAGGTCTGGGCCAGGTCCAGGCCGCACTCGGTACCTTCCCGGTATCGGTGGAATCGCTGCTGGCCGACTACGACGCGCACAAGGAAGGCAAGAAGCGCCTGGCCGAAGTGATCGTCGGCTTCAACGACCTGGTCGAAGAAGTCCCGGCCCCGGCCGTGGCCGAAGACACCAGCGACGACGCTGACGATGACGCCGATGAAGAAGATGACGGTGACGACGTCGAGGAAGAGGCCGGCCCGACCGGTCCGGATCCGGAAGAAGTCGCACGCCGCATGCAGGCCCTGAGCGATGCGTATACCGCGTTCAAGAAGGCCGCTGCCAAGGGCGACCGCAAGCCGCTGGCCAAGCTGCGCGACGACATGGCCGCCGTCTTCGTGACCCTGAAGCTGCCGTTGCCGCTGACCGATGTGCTGGTCAAGCAGCTGCGCGACGTCATGGCCTCGATCAAGTCCCACGAACGCCGCGTGCTGAACCTGGCGACCGTGACCGCGCGCATGCCGCGCAAGGACTTCATCCGCTCGTGGGAAGGCAACCAGACCAACCTGGAGTGGGTGGAAGACGCACTGAAGCGCAAGCAGAAGTGGTCCTCGGCCCTGCGTGACGTGAAGGATCAGATCATCGCCGAACAGCAGGCGACGATCGACATCGAGAAGACCACCTGGCTGGAACTGGACGAGCTGAAGGAAATCAGCCGCGCCATGGCCTACGGCGAAGCGCGTGCACGCAAGGCCAAGAAGGAAATGGTCGAAGCCAACCTGCGCCTGGTCATCTCGATCGCCAAGAAGTACACCAACCGCGGCCTGCAGTTCCTCGACCTCATCCAGGAAGGCAACATCGGCCTGATGAAGGCCGTGGACAAGTTCGAATACCGCCGTGGTTACAAGTTCTCCACGTATGCGACCTGGTGGATCCGCCAGGCCATCACCCGTTCGATCGCCGATCAGGCGCGCACCATCCGTATCCCGGTGCACATGATCGAAACGATCAACAAGTTGAACCGCATTTCCCGTCAGATGCTCCAGCAGTATGGCCGCGAGGCTACGCCGGAGGAGCTGGCCAAGGAAATGGACATGCCGGAAGACAAGATCCGCAAGGTGATGAAGATCGCCAAGGAGCCGATCTCGATGGAAACCCCGATCGGCGACGACGAGGATTCCCATCTGGGCGACTTCATCGAGGACACCAACGTGGAGTCCCCGATCGAGAACACCACCAACATCAACTTGTCTGAAACCGTGCGCGACGTGCTGGCCGGCCTCACCCCGAGGGAAGCCAAGGTGCTGCGCATGCGCTTCGGCATCGACATGAACACCGACCACACCCTCGAGGAAGTGGGCAAGCAGTTCGACGTCACCCGCGAGCGTATCCGCCAGATCGAAGCGAAGGCGCTGCGCAAGCTGCGTCACCCGAGCCGGTCCGAGCAGCTGCGCAGCTTCCTGGATATCGATTGATCGATACCGGCGCATCGCGTTGAAACCCGACAGACCCCGCGCAAGCGGGGTTTGTTTTTTTGGGGCAGGTGGCGCCGCGTGGTGTACTCGAACTGGGCGGCGGCACAGCGAATGGAGCGGCTGTTCGGCGGGGTTGGGATCGCTAGGCTGATTTGGTGATTTCGTTGCGTGTTTCGTAACTTAATTGCGGATTTTTTCTCGGTGTTCTCCGGGGTGATGTTATTTCAATCAATGGCTTATAAGTTCAATGGGGTTGCGGTTCGCCGAAGATTGGCGTATAGATTCGTAACTTAACTCGTCCCGAAACTCAGGCCATGGCCCGTCCCCGTACCGTCCAGCTCCAGACGCTGTTCGACAACCTGCCTGCTGGCGAGGTCGTCTCAGCTGCCGATCTCGTCGATCGCCTGGGGGTTACCCGGACAACGTTGAGTCGTCTTGTCGCCGAGGCCGGGGACCGCCTGGTGCGACTTGGCCGCACCCGCGCCACGGCCTATGCCGTCCGCCAGCAGACCGCCGCGGGCAGCGAGTGGCCGCTGTTCCGGCTGGGGCCGGACGCCACCCTTGAAGAACTGGGCACGGTCGTGGCACTCACGGGCGAGACCTTCCACGTGGCGACCACCGCCGCACGCCCCAATCTGACCCGTTCGCCAGACGAGACCGTCGATGGCCACTTCCCGGGGCTGCCGTGGTACCTGGACGACCTGCGGCCACAGGGTTTTCTCGGGCGTACGTTCGCGCATCGTCGCGGGCGTGACCTGGGCGTCCCCGACGACCTCAATCGATGGCAATTGGGTGACACCCTCCAGGCGCTGGTACGTGCAGGCGGCACCGAGATCGGTGACCTCCTGCTGGGCGGCGATGCCGTGCAGATGGCGTTGCGCGCGCTTGATGCGCCTGGCGATCACGTCCTGGCGGGGCAGCGCGCACGTCGTTATCCCGAGCGCGCCGCAGCGGCACTGGAAGGCGAAGACGTCGGATCGTCGCCGGGTGGCGAGCAACCGAAGTTCACTGCCACGGTGGAGCATGAGGGAGGGCGCTATGCGGCGCTGGTGAAGTTCGCGCAGCCCACCGCAGGCGAGGCCGCCGAACGCTGGGCAGACCTGCTGGTCTGCGAGCACCTCGCCCTGCAGTGCCTGCGCGACGGGGGCGTGCCCGCAGCGGTGTCCGAGATACTCCAGACCGACACGCATACGTTCCTGGAGGTGCAGCGCTTCGACCGCACCGTCGACGTGCTGGGCCGGCGCGGCTTCGTCTCGCTGCTGGCGCTGTCCTCGGCCTTCGTCGGTGACGTGACCGTGGACTGGGGGACCGCCGCCGCCGCGCTGCTGACGCAGGGCTGGGTCGATCGCGACACGCAGGCCGCGATGGGAAGGCTGCACGCGTTCGGCCGGCTGATCGGCAACAGCGACATGCATCAGGGCAATCTGGGTTTCCACCTGGTCGATCGCGGCCCGCTGCCGTTGGCGCCCGCGTATGACATGTTGCCGATGTCACTGGCACCCTCGCGCACAGGGGTGCTGCGTGCGGCTACGCCGCTCGCCTCCATCGCGCCGGAGCGCAGCGGCCAGCTCGCGCACCTGCACTGGGCAGCGCCGCTGGCGGTGGACTACTGGCAGCGAGTGGCGGGTTCGGCGCTGCTGCGCTCGGGCGGGCTGCGTGAGCTGGCGGCGGAGAATGCGCGTCGGGTGCAGGCGATGGGGCGGCGTTTCGGCTGATGTGACACCCTGCAGTGGAAAGCGCCTGCGGGCCTCCACTACACTGTGCGGCCGCAAGGGCCTATAGCTCAACGGTTAGAGCAGAGGACTCATAATCCTTTGGTTGAAGGTTCGAATCCTTCTGGGCCCACCATCGAATCAGGCACTTAGGATCAACCGCAGTGCCCTCGGCGTCAAGCCAGCGCCGTCCGGTGACCGCTCGGTGACCGTTTAGGCTCTGCTGCCATCACAGTTGGCCGCCAGCTGCACCGCGTGCTCTGGGGTCCATAGAGGAGCGCGACGGCGTGCGTGGATCCACCGCTGAACATCGCTCTGATACCAGCGCGTACCGCCACCGACCTTGTGCTTGGGTGGGAACGTCCCCTTTTCCATCTCGCGGTAGATGTAGCTCTTCTTCATCCCGGTTTGGGCTTCAACCTGCTCAAGCTTCAGCAGGACTTCGGGAATCGTTTCAGCTGCGCTCATGACGAGTCTCCGTTTCTTCAGATGCGAATTTCGGCAGCAGCACGGCTTGGGACGCCGCGCGTGCGATGGTCACCTGGTTTGCGATCTGAATCAGGTCCAGGGTTGGGTCATTGAATAGGACCAGGCCGATCTGGGCCGTCAGCCTCTGGCTCGCTGTCTCCGCCAGCGGAGCCGGCGTGTCAATCGTGGCGATGGCGTAAGCGCGCCAAGCATCGCGAGCGGCCTGCAGCTGCGGTTCTCCCACGAACGTGAAAGTCAGCGACCATCCGCCGCCGGCGGACTGCTCCGCACTGGTGAGGGCGGTTTCAAGTGCTGCTGCAACCGCGATCGCAGTGCGCTGCTGGTTGGCCAGTGGAGATCGGCTCTCCGCGGCGATGTGCTCAATGTTCAAGGCAATTTCTCCTTCCTATGCATTTCGGTGGATCTGCGCGTGCTGCTGCGACTGCTCAAGCATCCCCATGCAGCAGCATCGATGGGTTGATATTCCAGCCGGCCTCGCGCGCAGCGCGCAGGCGCAGATCGTTGGCGTCGAGTTCATCCAGCTGCAGCAGGGTAATCACCCCCTCGACCTGTCGTGGAAGCAGAGGCCGGCTGCGGCCGAAAACGCGCCATACGTTGAGTACCTTGCAGTCCCATGCAGGCGCGAGGCAGGCCAACTGCTTTCCGTGCTCGCGGCAGTACCGGCGGATCATGTCGCGCACTGTGACGTGCGCGGGGGCGGCGCCGCGCAAGGCGGCGCGTACAGATGCAGCTTTGGGGCCTGGACTCATGCGATTTCTCCAAGTGCCAGGCCGGGCTGCACCGAGCGAATGCGAGCCTCGGCGATCGCGGCGTATGCGGGATCAAGCTCAATGCCGATGAACTGGAAGCCGTCCATGAGCGCGGCCCGGCCGGTACTTCCGCTGCCGGCGAAGGGATCCAGCACCAGCCCGCCGCGCGGGGTGACTAGGCGGCACAGGTAGCGCATGAGCTCAGTCGGTTTCACGGTGGGGTGGTGGTTGCCGTTGCGGGCCGGCCAGTTGGCCTGCTCGCAATCGCGCATCGTGGCGCCAGGGGCTACCGCCGGCGCCGGACCTGACTCCACCCCGTCGTTACGATCCTCACGGGTGGCCTTGGCGCAGTAGAAGAACCGCGCAGCGCTGCCGGCATCTGCCCGCCGGGCACCTGGCCGCATCTTGAATCCAACGCTCCCGTGGTTGGCGCTCGATGCGCTGGCCTCGCCATTACGCAAGAGCGGCCCGCCTTCGTAGACCCGGGAAATGCGCGGGCTCGCTTCGTCTTCGCTCAGATCTGCCTTCTGTCCCGGTGCTGCAGGGAAGGCCGCGAGTACTTCCGCGCTTCCGTCGTGGATCAGGTTGGCCGGCCAGCGGCCCAAAGCCTCGGCCTTCGCCACATTGGCATTGCACCGCTCCGCGTGCGCGGCCTTAGCCTGCTCGTCCTGCATCCACGGTCGATGCCAGCCATCGGGCCCGACTTTCGGTGCACCCTTCTGGTCGCCGCCACCCAGCCCATCCTCGGTCGCGATCCGGCAACAGTCGATGTTGAGCCAAGCCGTACCGTATTCCTGCCAGTTCGCGGCAACAGTGCCGGCCAACGGCTTGCGCGCAACCGTGATGGGCTCGAGGGCCGGTTTGAGTGCAGTCCCGCCCCACGGGCCGTTGTGGGACTTCGGGAAGCCGGACCCGTAGACCCACGCGATCATGTCGCGGATCTCGAAGCCAGCGTCCTCGATACGGACGGCCATTCGGTGCTGGGTGCGGGTGCCGGCAAAAGCGAGAAGGTGGCCGCCGGGTTTCAGCACACGCAAGCACTCGGCCCAGATGTCAGTGGTGGGCACGTCGTAGTCCCAGCGCTTTCCCATGAAGGAGAGGCCGTAGGGTGGATCCGTCACGATCGCATCGACCGAGCCGGGGGCCATGCCGCGCATCACTTCCAGGCAGTCTCCGACGTGGATCATGCGGCCACCGCCATGTCGGCCGGGACGCGGTCCAGGTTGGCCTCGGCCAGTGCGCGCAGCGGCGGCGGGCTTACGCTGTTGCCGACCATGCGCACGGCCGCGCTGGTGGTGAGCGGGGTGCCGTTGGCCGTGCGATCGATGATGTACCCCACCGGGAAACCCTGCGCGCGGTAGAGCTCGTGAGGCTTCAGCATGCGCAGGCCGATATCGACGATGACGTAGGGGGTGCCCTTGATCACCACCGTGACCAGCGCCAGCCGGTCCTTCGTGGTGATGGTGTCGGCCGGGTCGGTCAGGCTCGGCACGTTGGCGCCGGTGCCGTAGTACTTCACCAGGAAGGCGGCCACGCGCAGTGCGCCTTCCTGATGCTCCGGCGACAGCTGGGCAAGGTCTGCGGTTACCAGCTGCTGCTGACTGCTGGTGGCGGTGATCGTGCTGACCGGGTTGCGTGCATCGCGCCCGCCGCCCTCGAAGAAACCACCGTTGGCCTGCTCGAGGAAGGCGGTAGCCACGCAGTGGTGTTCGGCCTGCGCGGCAACTGTGGAAAGCGGAGCGCGCGCGTCTGCGCCGACCATGTTCCTGCGCAGGGTGACCAGGCTGGCGGCAGCGATGCCCAGCGCGTGCGCCGCGCCTGCAGGCCGGACCGCGCCAGCACCCGATGTGATCGTGGGCACCGGATCGGTGACCGGCGTGCCGATGCTGTCACCCCGGAACTTCACGAGGTGCGGCGCCGCGATCGCGTGCTTGATGCCACCGGCCACAACCGTGCCCAGCGGCTGCTGCAGGTCCAATGCACGCGGCGCCTGGCCGGCGCGCTCGCCGTAGCCAGTCTGCACCAGCACCGGCGCCACCAGCGCGGTGTCCGCCTTCGCGGTCATGGTGTACAGGGGATCAGCGCCAGAGCGGGGCTCCGACTGGCCGGCCCGGCCGCCAACGCCGGCGAGGATCGGGGTGACCACAGAGAAGTGGCCGCCTTTCACCCCGGCGCAGACCGTGCGCAGCGGCTCCCCCGCATCCATGGTCCGCTGGGTACTGGCGTTGGCATGCTCGGTTATGAAAGGTGCCAGTTCCGGCATCGCCAGCATCAGTTCGCCGCGGTTGGCGGCGGTGATGGTACGCAGCGGCTCGTGCACGCCATGGACGCGGTCGGCGCCCTGGTGGGTCACCGGCACAATGAACGGGTCCGCTGACTGGATGACGTGGCGCATGGTGCCCTTGGCGATGCGGCGCATGGTGGCGTCGGCCAGCGGCCGCTTGCGCCCGAAGATGGACGGGCAGGGGATGCTGAAGTCCAGGCAGTCGGCGGCGGATACGCGCGGCTTCTGGCCCGGCGCGGTGCCGTGGCTTGCCGCCGGCCACACGATCGGCTCGCCGTCGCGGCGGCCGAGCAGGAACAGGCGTTCCCGGCTGGTGCCGGCGCCGTAGTCGCTCGCGACCAGCTTTCGCCATTCGACCGCGTAGCCCAGCGCACGCAGCGCGGCGACGAACTGCCGCCAGGTCCGGCCGGTGCGGCTCTTGTCCGGCACCAGCTGCTGATGCTCGACCGGCACGCGCTCGCCGCGCGCTGCAACGGTGCCGTCCATCTTCAGGACGCGCCCGGTGGACTTGCAGCGCTTCGCGATCAGCGGGCCCCAGGTCAGGATCTGCCACACGTTCTCCATGGAGAAGATGCGCGGGGCGGTGTTGGTGCCGTTGACCAAGTCGGCACGCAGTAGCATGCCGATCCACTTCAGCACCACCCACGACAGGGCGCGCGTCTTCCGGCTACGCGGCTGGCCGCCCTTGGCCTGGCTGAAGTGCGTGCAGTCCGGGGAGGCGTGGAACCAGCCGATGGGCCGGCCGGCCACGTCAACGCGTGGGTCCGCATGCCAGATGTCCTCGCGGTGGTGGCTGGTGAGCGGGTGGTTCGCCGCGTGCATGCCGATCGCCAGCGCGTCGTGGTTGTAGGCGAGCGCCGGGTCTTGGCCCAGCGCCTGCTTCAGCGCTTCGCTGGCGCCGCCGCCGCCGGCAAAGAGGTCGACCACAATCTCACCGGGCCGCAGGCGGGAGCGCTGCGGCAGGGGGAAGTTGAAGGAGCGGGAGCCATCAGCCATGGGAGCAGTCCTTGTGTTCGGTATCGGGGCGCAGCCTGGTGCGCAGGTCACGCGGCGGCTTGACGGTGGCCAGGGTGGTGACCTTCGGGCAGTAGGGAGAACGCAGCCAGTCGATGAAAGACAGGTTGCTGTCGGTGCGCAGGTACTCCCTGTAGCGACGCTCGGCCGGTGTGAGCTTGGGCGGCGTGCCCACGGCGGCAATGCGGCCGGCGTCGGTCGCTCGGAACACATCACTGCCGCCCGAAAGCGCGTTGCCGCTGTGCCTGGTCATCAATCCAGCGGCGACGAGCGCCATGCAGAGCGCGTGGTCGCGGCCGCCCTCCCCAGTGACGAAGTGGTTGCGGTAGCTGGGGCTGCACCCGTCCTCGCCGACGCCCAGGGCGTGGCGCAGGATGCTCAGCTGGTCCGCCGGCACGCCGGCGGCAAGGCTCTGGTCGATATCAGCCATTGGTCGGCTCCCTTGCCTGGTCGAGTTCGCTGGCACCCATCCGCAGCAGCTTGTGGGCGATGGCGTAGGTCTCCGGCTCCAGGTCGTCTGCGTGCTCCGTCGCCTCGAAGAACATGACGGCGAATGCAGCGATCACGCGCGCGTCCGGGGAGGAATCGGCGCTGTTGAGGATGCGCATGGACTTCTCGCGGTTGAGTTCGATCTCAGGCATTCGCCACCCCCGGCGCTGCATCGCGCTGGCTGTCGATCAAATCGAAATCAACGCTGCTGCCATCCGACTTAACCCGGATCCAGAAGTTCGGGAGACTCACGGCCGCCTGAATTTCGATCTCTTCGCCGTCCTGCAGGTCGTCAATCAACTCTTCGACCGAGACGCCGAATCGCTCACCGTCAACGGCGAGCCAGAACATATCCGCCTGCCCCAGGTCGATGCCCTGCGCGGGCTGGATATACCTCCAGCGAATCGGCTTTGCGGCCATGTCGAAGGCGCAGCCATTCCAGAAGTACCAACCGCCAGCAATGGGCGGATGGTCTTCAATGCAGTGCCCGCCCGCCATGTAGTGACCCGCCAGGCACTTGCCGCGCACGCCGGCTCGCAACTCAACTTCAATCAGGACTTCAGTTCCGTCCTTGGGTGCGGTATCCATCGCGGCCCACCCCCCCTGCTGCTTGGCCAGCTCTGCGGGCTGCAGGTCCGGTGCCGCGTTGTTCTTGTCGGTCGTCATGGCTGGCTTCCCTTCTCGTGGTCTCTGATGCGGTCGATGAGGTAGGTGGTTTCGTTGCGCCACTTGGCGCGTTCGAGCGGGCTGAGGAACTTGGTCAGGTACTGGAGCTTTTCGAGCGGCTCGATCAGCCAGGTGATGCGGAAGGGCATAGATGAGCGGTGGTCGCGGAGCGGGGCGTGCGGCCGGCAGTCGGGCCCTGCGAGCCACTCGGCTTCGTCGCAGTCCAGGCACCTGCCGTCACCGTTGCTTCCGGGCGGCCACCGGTGCTCCTGCCTTCCGACCGGCGGGTGCAGGTAGAGCGCGCGAATGATCAGATTGCGGCGCCGCGGGTTGGCCACGTCCTCGAGCTCGGCCTCTTCCCAGGGCTCTCTGCTGCCGCGCCGCCGGCATTCGTAGCGGACCGGCCTCTGCGAGCCATACAGCTGCTCCATGAAGACCCTTGCCCATGCAGCGGCGATCTCAGCCGGCACCGGCTCGCCGGCGGCGCCAGCGCGGCGCATGGCGCGCACCGTAGAGGCGACGGTCGGCGTCTGCATGCTCAGGCACCCGCGCTGCTGATGCGGAAGGAAGCAGCTAGCACGTCGAAAAGCTGGCCCAGCTCGCCGGTCTGCAGGGCAAAGCGCGCATCCAGTTCCGCGCGCCGGCCGTCCTCGTCGGTATCGGCCAGCTTGTCCAGCGCGCCGTCCAGGAACTTCAGCTTCCGCAAAATCAGGTCATCGCCCAGCACGAAAGACAGGTTGTCCTGCAGGACCAAGGCAAGCTTGGTGACCTGCTTGCCCGCGTCCAGGTGACGGCCGATCTCATCGCTCAGCAGCTCCTGTTTCTGCAGGCGGGCTACGCTTCCTCCTTCGACGGGATCGCGCAGTTCGGCCTCTTCGCCCAGGCTCAGGCCTTCCGGCAGGGGCTCGCCAGCGATCCAGCCGGTCAGCACCGATCGTGGGGCGACTTCAGCGTTCAGTGGCATGGCAGGGAAGGAGCCCAGCAGAGCGCGGATATCGGAGATAACGCTCTCGCCGTTACCGCGGCTGCTGCTATCCACGAACGCGACCCCGCGTTTCATGTCCAAGAACACGTCGGTGCGGCCAGAGGAAACCAGGGCGCGAGGCATCAGCTCGTGCAGGAGGTCGTCTTTCATGCGCTTCCGCTCACGGCCGGCCGGCTTGCGCCCCTCGGTCTGCTCGAGTTTCTCGATCTTGGCCGCGAACAGGTTGTTGACCGCCGAGGCAGGCAGAATCTTCTTCTCGGTGCCGACGGTGAGCCACAGCCAGTCACCTATGCGGTGGGACAGGACGGCGGTTTCCTCCCGGCCGAACGGTGAAATGAACCCGCGTGAGGCCATTTCCAGTGGGCCAACCGGCTTCAGCTGCATCTGCGGCAGCAGCGCATCCACTTCGGAGAAATCGGTGGCGGTCGGAAAGCGGAACAGGATCAGGTTGCGAAGGAACATGTGATCTCCAGATCAGGTCTTGTCGGCGGCGCGGTGGTGCCAGGTCAGTGCTGCGGCGGTGAGTGGCGCGCAGAGCGCGGCCAGAGGGCAGGCATACGCTTCTGCCATCCGGCGTAATTGATCCGGTGACCGGCCTTGAGCGCGCGCTGGTGCATCTCGCCGAACTGCACGCGCAATCCATGGAAGCGATCAGGGTGAGCGACCAGTGCAGCCCGGTACCGCTCCAGGCGCTGCTCTGCAGTCGGTCGGACGGTGCGGGCGAACACGGCGTCATGACCGCCGCCCAAGAGATGCAGGCCGTCCATCAGCGCACCAGCCTGTGCATGCCCGGCGCGATGCGCTCAAGTCGCTCCGCTGCATCGCGCAGAGCCTGGCCGCTGGCTTGGTGGATGCGGTACGGGTGCCGGCGCGGCCTCTTGGCACGATCCAATGCCGCGCGCTGGTCCTGGTTCAGGGCCGGGGCCGGCAGCTTGATTGCAGGCGCTCTCATTCGACGTGGTCCTCACTCCTGGCGTGCTGACGCAGCGCGTGGTCGACGGCCTCGCAGTCGTCGCAGACATGGTTGTTGGTCGGGTCGCATTCGCAGCGGTGGGCTGCAGGTGCGATCGGGCGCGCGAGGGGCGGGATGCCGATGCGCATGTGTTCAATGAAGTCGTGCTCGGTCACGAGTCACCACCTTCGACGCGAATGCTCGGCATACCGGCGACTTCGACAGATGGGTAGAAAACGCGGTACTTGCCGGTTTTCAGGTTCTTCGTTCGTACACTTACCGATGCCCAAGGCTTGCCGTTGCAGGTCATGTGCAAGTCGACGGTGGTGCCAACGATCAGTGCTTCCCGTTCGACAGGGGCATGGCCATAGCGTTGCGATCGAACGACGCAGAGCGCACCCGGCGGATATGCGTCCCAGCCGGCGTTAAAGGCGCCCATTGCTGCGTCTTCCAGCACCGAGAGACTGGTATCCAGCGCTAGGCGATTGTCGCGGTACTGGCGGCTCATGCGGCACCGCCTTGGGCGCGCAGCATTCGGCGCAGATTCTTTCGCACGTCGGCGATGGCCCGGCCGGCGCTGGCTCGGCGATCCAGCACGGCCAAGGCGGCAACGTCTGCGGCAGCTGCTGCCTGATTGGGAGAGAAGCCCATGCTGGCGGCGGCGGTGGCTACGGCCTTCGCTGCTCCAGCCGCGCGCTCGGCGAGCGGGTAGGTAATGGCGGCGATCATGCGGCACCGTCCTGGCTGATCGTGTAGCCGCGGTTGCGGGTGGCGTTGATGCGGTAGCCGTGCTGGCCCAGCTTCTGGCGCAGGCGGCAGATGGTCACTTCCACCGTGTTCGACTTGCGGGTGTTGGCGCCGTACAACTTCTCTTCCAGCGAGGCGCGGCTGATGGGAGCTTCGCCCGTATCGATGATCAGTTGCAGCACCTTCGACTCGGTAGGACTGAGTGGCAGGCGGGCGCCGCCGACCATTGCGGCGCGCGGCTCAGTGCGAAGGCCGGTGATCACGGCGCCACCTCGATGAAAGCCAGGTCGTGCATCACGCACTGCGCCCGGGTTAGCACGGCGGGCGTGCTCGGCAAATTGCCGTCTGCGGTCGACAGGGGGAAAACCGCATTGGCCCGGACGCATGCCGCGGGGGAAACCTGGTAAGAGCCGCTCAGCACGGCATCGGCCGCGTCGAGGGCTAGCTGCCAGCGTGCAGGCTGGAAGTTCTGGGTGAGGGCTTTGGTGATGCCGGGCGCGCAGTCGGGCACACGACTCGCGTCGCGGAAAGCGTTGAGGCTGGTGTTGGCCACCGTGGCACGCAGGGCCCAATCGTCGGCGGCGGCCAATTCGTACACAGCCAAGGCTGCGCAGATTCGCGGGCTGGTGATCACCAGCCTGTCGGGGGCGTCCTCAGCGGCATCCGCTGCCGGCGCTTCGCCGGGAACGGCCCAGGCCGCAACGGCCAAGACGATGAAGCAGGCGAGGGTTGGCAAGCCCAGGCGTACGGCCAAGCGGTGGCGCTTTGAGATCTGCATAGCTGCATCCGGCGTAAGAGACGGATGCAGATTACCAAATGGTAAATTTTAAGCAATACCAAAAGGTAAAAAATTTCTACTGGGCTGATCTCAGGCCAGTGGTGTGCCCTTACTATCGCGTCTAACTGTGAAGGCTTGCAAGATCGAGAGAAGAGCTAGCAGGCAAAAGAGCGCAGCAAAAACAATAGGTTCCATCACAAGAGAGACGCCTAGAGCGGCGATCTTGGCCGTGCCGAGGCCGAACTTTCCAATGTAGAAATCGTTGAAGCCCACTGTGCCGAAAAGAAGGGAGAGGACGATGTACATCGCTCGGCTGCTTGCAGGAAGCTGCGAAGATGGCGGGCTTTTGGTGGCCGGCACATCTTGCATAGCTTGTGGTCGAGCTCCCGGGGGAGGTACGTGGGGTGGGACTCGCTGAGGTGCGCCGCAGCCCGGGCAGGCCGCAGCCTTGTCGCTAATTTCTCTGCCGCATTCCTGGCAGCCGACCAACGCCATATCTCGTTCCTTCAGTTGAACCGTTCAATGCGATTTCGGAGGTACACCTTTCCGCCGATTGTGGCGCCAGAAGGCATTGGAAACGCTGGATACAAAGCCGAATTCGCGCTTACCACGTACACGGCGGTGCCTCTGTCCTGCAGGCCTTTAACCTGCTGGCCATTGCCTGTATTGATCAGGTAGATGCCATCGCCATCGAAGACTTGAACGCCGGAGTCCACGAGAAGCGTTTCGCCCGGTTGAATGATAGGGAGCATCGAATCCCCGCGGCCGGTCACGAGAACCAGACGTCCAGGCTGTGGGACAAATCCTACGATCGAACGAATGTAGCTCGCCGTAAAGTCCATAGAGCGAATCACTTCCGGGAAATCGTCGTTGATCCTTCCTTCTCCCATCCCCGCTTCCCCGTCCAATTGTTGGACGCGAACATATTCGTTACTTGTCGCAACCTCTGAGACCTGACGGGTTGGCTGCTTGTGGTCCATCTGGTTCAAGGGAAAAGTCAGGTAACCCTCAGGCATCCCGGCAGCTTTTTGCAGCGAAGATGCGCGCTTCTCGCCGAACGACTTTCGCTTCAGCAGTCCAGATAGCTCACCTTGATTGATGCCGGTGGCGGCAGCAAAGGAAGCTTGGCTGCCGCCGTGGTGCTCGGCGATCCACTGCTGGAGGCGCTCGCGGCGGGCGGCGACGGTAGGGGAGTCATCAGTACTCATTGGGCAAGTTTCGGTTACCTGCTGGTAATTGACCAAATGGTGTTGCATTGTCTTTACCTTCTGGTAAAGTCGTCGCCTATGGACACACTTCGCGCTTACCTCGGCACCTTGGCACCAGATGATCAGGCAGCGTTTGCCGTCAAGGCTGGAACGACGATTGGCTATCTACGAAAGGCCTTGAGCAAGCGGACGCGCTTTGATGGCGCGCTGGCTCGAAGGCTTGATGAGCAGAGCGGCGGGCAAGTCTCTCGAAGTGAGCTTCGCCCGGACATCTTTGATGCGCCTGGCGTAGCCATTGTTGACCCAGACGCAGATCGCATCGTCCCGGTAGAGGGGGCCTGAGCGATGCGCACTGAAGCTCCCCGCCACTCGTCGCAACCCAGTGATCTCGCTTCTGCCTTAGCTGACGGAATGACCCCCCGGCAGCTCAGCGAGGTTGTTCTTTCCTCGGGCCTTCCACCGCAAGCCGGGTCCTCTCGCTCACCACCGAAAGCCCCCGCTGCAAGGAGGACTCGAGCTGGCTCGCATGTGGCCGTTTCGATGCCCCCTGGTTGGACCTTGGAAGAGGCACCAGAGGGCAACTACACCATTCGCTCAGCTGACGGACGTGGGCCCGGAGAGCGTGGGCCTGACATGCATGTCGATCTCGCCCACGTCGCCCTGAGTAATGAACGAAAAAGATCCGTTCGCCAGCAGAAGAAAAGTAACCGACGAGCCTGAGTGGAAGTGAACCGTAACGTCCACGTCCCGTCCGTTGGGGTTGTTGATGGTGGTTGTTTTTCCGGGCTGAGGTTCCAGCGGAATCTTGAAAACCTGATCGTTTTCCATGGCGCACTCCCTGCGTGGTGTGTTGTTGGCACAACAAGCTTAACGCCGGGAGTGCGCTACCCCAACTCAATTTGTGGGTCGTCCTGTCCATGGCGACCACTTTGCATCGCCTCCCGAGGTGCGTAAATGAAGCCTGATCCTCAGTACCAAGAACCGCGGTCGGCGGTGGTGTTCCGCCACACGACCGACGCTATCCGCAACAGCGGCCACACCGATACGAGTCTGGCTCAGGCAATCGCCGAGCAATACCAGGCAGACGTGGCCCCCAGCGAGCGCAACGTTCAGTTCCACTCGGGCGATGACGCCGACAGCATCGAGCGCGCGCTGAAGGCGAACGCCCAGCTGGTTGGCCGGATCCGCAATGGCACGGTCAAGATGCCAGTGGATCTGGAAGAGTCCTGGGTGCGCGCGCTGCCGCCGCAGTGGCGCGACGCCTGCTCACGCGAGTTGGCCCAGCGCTATGGCTTCCTGGGCGCGCGGATCCCGATGATGGAACCGCATGCTGGCGTGCTGGCTGTGGCCCGTTTGTCGGTCGAGTTTGGCCACACTCTGGAAGCGCTGACCAACATCCTGGCCGACGGCCGCATCTGCCCGAAGGACATCCCCGAACTGCGCCGCGCGCTGGACGAGATGGGGCAGCTGGAAGCCGAGCTGATCACCGCGAAGCGCTACGTCACCGGCCACCTGCTGGATCTGGCACCGCGCGCGGTCGGTGGTGGGCGCCAATGACTACGGCAGTCATGGTGAGCTGGGCGATCGCCGTGGTCGGCGAGTTCGATGCCGCCGGCCGCCGCATCCCTGAAAACGTGGTGCAGCTGCTGCCCATGGTGGACGTGGTGCTGTGGGCTAAAGAGCAGCCGCTGCCACTTCAGGTGGATGCGCTACAGGCGCAGTTCGGCCTCTCCCGCGCTACCGCCTACCGGTGGCTGACCGCGCTTCAGGACGTGCACGATCCTGCTGCTGCTCGCAGCAGGTTGCCAGACGCCCGTGCGCCCTTCGCCGGTCGCCCCAAGGAGGCGCAGTTGCAGCGCGGCGCGGGGGATCGGGTGTGATCTATTTCGAGATGTACCCCGGCGACTACCTCAAGGACACAACGCGGCTGTCCCTGATCGAGCACGGCGCCTACTTCAAGCTGATGCTCGCCTACTACGCAGAAGAGCAGGCGCTACCGGACAGCTTGGCAGAGCTGTACATCATCGCCGGTGCCATTACGTCGGGCGACAAGGCCGCAGTAAAGAAGGTGGCCGAGCGTTACTTCCCGGTGGCTGAAGATGGCCTGCGCCACAGCAAGCGCTGCGACGAACAGATCGCCACCGCTCAGGCCCGAATCGCGGAGGGGCAGGGGCGCCGGGAAGACAGGAAGAACAGCGAGGCTGAGCGGCAGGCTCGCACACGCGCCAGGCGCACGATGCTGTTCGAAGACCTCCGCAATGTGGGCGTCGTGCCGGACGGTATGGCCACCATGACGGAACTGAAGGCGTTGCACGTCACGCATGTGACTGGGGACGAACACGTGACTTCCGACCTCATGTCACGCGTGACGAGTCACGCTCAGTCACGCGTGACAGGGGGTGTGATCGCAGGTGTGAACACGGGTAACCAGACCCCAGACCCCATATCTACTACTCCAGATACATCACATCACGCTCAAAGATCTCTGAGCGGTGTGACCGATGCGGGGCGTGCGTGTCTGCTGATGCGCCAGGCCGGTTGCCACACGACCAACCCCAGCCACCCCGACCTGCTCGCTGCGCTGGCGGAGGGTGTGACACCCGAAACCTTGGCCGACACGGTCGCCGAGGGACTGATCAGGTCACCGCCCATCACCAAGCCCTTCCCATGGGCAATCCAGACCGCTCGAAACCGACACGCCGCCGGCGCAACGCCGACGAACACCACCAAAACCGGAGGCCCCAATGCAAACTCTCAACTCGGTTCTGCCGAACACGTCGCAGAGCAGCGGCGACTCCACGAACTACGCGAGGCAGCTGGCGGCCTTGGTGGATCAGGCGGCGACGTCATCGACGGTGAATTCCAGTTCGTCCAGCACTGACCCGGACCAGCGCGCGGTGAGTGCCCTGTGGACGGTTTGGGAGCGCATGGCTGGCATGTTCCCCGGGAAGTGGGTGCGCGAGAACGGCTCTTCCCCGGTGAACAACGCCGGCGGCCTGACCACCGCAGGAGAATTGTGGTTCCAGGTGCTGACAGGCATCACCCCGCGCCAGGTGGCAGACGGCTTGGCCAACTGCCTGCGCAGCGCCCTGCAGTGGCCGCCGAATCCCGGGCAGTTCCGTGCGATGTGCCTCGGCGTCCCGGCCCTTGCTGAAGTTGATGGCCAGATGCGGCCCGGCCAGGCCCACAGCGGATTCACCGTGCTGGTGCGGTCGAAAATGGACCTGCACGCCTACGCCACAGCCGAGAGCGGCGCGGTGCAGCAGCGCATGCTGGCCAACGGCTACGAGCGGGCGGTGAAGCACGTCATGGACGGCGGCGCCGTGCCCGCGCCGGTGGCCGCACTGCCCGCGCCGAAGCCCGAGCCGCAGGTTGTGCGCGATCGTGGTGCGGCGCGCAGCGCCATGGCACAGGCCGCCGCTGAGCTGGGATTCGGAGGCACGCATGGAGCCGACTGACATCCGCGCCTACCAGCGGCAGCTGGTGCTGTTCTGCCTGGGCATCCATGGCGACAGCACCGCAGCTGAGGCACTGGAACTGATGGGCAACGCGGCACTGGAGGCAGGCGCGCCGCGAGAGGCCATGCTACTTACCACCGCTGCCGCGGCCGGGCTGTTGCGTGAGCTGGACCGCGAGGGGCTTGTTCGTCGTTGCGAGAACCGCGCCAGTGGCCGCGATGGTCGGCCTGTGGCCACCTGGGCAGTTACCGATACAGGCCGCGTGGACAACATGCCGCTTCCGCCCTCGGGCCAGCAGCAGCTGGCCATGCCGCAGCTGGCACTGGCATCGACGCATCGCACTCGCGGTGGACTGACCATGCAGCAGCTGATGGGCCTGCTCAACGTCGAGTTCGACTGCATGCTCGAGCAGATGGATCGCGAGCACCAAGCCACACAGCAGCGTGCGCGCCAAGAATTCGAGGCCTTCCGCCAGCGCGCGATGCGCGTGTGGGCTGCTTCAGAGGCGTCTGCCTGATGCCTCCGAAGACGACGTCCCGCCGCTCGTTGCGCTACGCCACCACCCAGGAGATGCCAGAGGGGATGCGCCGATTGGTCGAAGCCAGTACGGCAGCTGCAGTGCCGCAACCGACCACGGCACGTGCCTACCGGCCCCCAGCCGCCGCGCAGCCCTTGGCGAGCGGCAACGCCGCCGGCAAGGTCGCGCGCGGCAGGCCGCGCCATGTGCCCGGCGAGATGAACAAGACTGAAGAGGCCTACGCCGCACACCTGAAGCTGCAGCTGGCCGCTGGCGCGATCGTGTGGTTCCGCTTCGAGTCCGTGAAGCTGAAGTTGGCCGAGAAGACGCACCTGACCATCGACTTCTTCGTGATGACGGCCGCCGGAGATCTGGAGGCACATGAGGTGAAGGGTTTCTGGGAGGAAGACGCACGCGTGAAGGTGAAGGTGGCCGCCGCGATGTACCCGTTCCGATTCTTGGCAGTCCAGCGCGCCCCCGGCGGCGGCTGGAAAACGGAGGTGTTCTCTTGAACGCGATGATGATTGGCGGCGCAAGTGTGCGCCGCGACGACGTGGGCAGGTTTTGCCTTAACGATCTGCACCAGGCCGCCGGCGGCGCCAAACGGCATCAGCCCAGCGACTGGCAGCGCCTGAAGCAGACTGAGGAACTGGTGGCCGAGCTGGCCAATTCCGGGGATTCCCGGGTTTACCCGGTGCACTCGGTGGCCGGCCGCTACGGCGGCAGCTACGTGGTGCGCGAGCTGGTCTACGCCTACGCCATGTGGATCAGCCCGAGCTTCAGCCTGCAGGTGATCCGTGCGTACGACGCGCTGGTGGCAGGCACGCCCGCACCTGACCCAATGCAGGCGCTGACCGATCCGGCGACGCTGCGCGCGCTGCTGCTGTCCTACAGCGAGAAGGCCGAGATCCTCGAAGCGCGCGTGCAGTACCAGGAACCGCAGGTGCGCGCGCTGCTGCGGCTGAGCCAAGCCGATGGCGCCTTCAACATCAGCACCGCGGCCAAGATGCTGCAGGTGCGGCCGCGCCAACTGTTCGCCTGGCTGGCTGAGCACAGCTGGATCTACCGCCGCGCCGGCAGCAAGAACTGGCTGGCCTACCAGACCCGCCTGCAGCAGGGCGTGCTGGCGCACAAGGCCAGTGTGCAGCGGCGCGAAGGGGAGCCGGATCGCGTTCATGAGCAGGTGCTGGTTACAGCCAAGGGCCTGTCGCGGCTGGCCGAGAGCATCGACCGGGGACAGATGGCCTGGGCGCAGGCCGACGCGGCGACCGGGCTGCAGTTGGCTGACGAGGTGGCCTGATGGAAAACCCATTGGTGAATCAGGCTCGTTGGCTGGCGGAAGAGGCACATGCCACCCAAACCGACAAGGCCGGTCGGCCATACATCGAGCATGTGACTCGGGTCGCAGCGGCGGTCGCCGGCGATGACGCCGCCGAAATGGTGGCATGGCTCCACGACGTACTGGAGGATCAGCCGGCCTTCGCGACCAGCGTCATCCTGTTCCCGCAGGACGTGGTGGAGGCTGTGTTCGATCTGACACGCGGCGTGAACAAGAGCGAGGCGTTCTACTACTGGAACATTCGGCAGAACCCGCTGTCGCTCAAGGTGAAGCTGGCGGATATCGCTGACAACAGCGACGAATCGCGACTGGTCCTGCTGGATCTGGAGACGGCGGCTCGCCTACGGGCGAAGTACGCCAAGGCGCGCGCTGCGCTGGGGGTGAAGTGATGGGCGGTCCGATCATCACGCAGCGGGAGGTGGCACCGATGAAGCCAGGCACTGCCATGGAAGAGCAGTTGCAGCTAAAGGGCATTGGCCGACTGCTGGCCGGCTTCGGGTATCGCTACGGGTCTGAGATCCAGCTGCACGAGGTTCTGGCCACAGTCCTGGACAGAGCGGGCCACGCGCACGTGCGCGAGTACCGGCTGGACGCCAGCAACCGCGCTGACTTCTGGCTGGATGGTCTGGTGATCGAGGTGAAGGTGGCCGGCTCGCTCGCCGATGCCCTGCGGCAGGTCGGGCGGTACATCAACCTGCCGCAGGTGCGCGGGGTGCTGCTGGTCACCACCGAGCGTTGGGGCGAACGCCCGCTCGTGGCCCGGCCGGCCTGGCACGGCAAGCCCTTCAACATCATCCGCCTGAAGAGGCAGGCACTGTGATGCAAACGACCTACGGAACCCTCCTGTACAGCGCCGCCGGCAGCACTTGGCGGGTGATCTGCGAGCCGCAGGTGCGTGCGCGCATGAAGCGCGTGTTTCCCCGCGTGCGCCAGCACGCCGCTGAGCACATCGACCTGTCGGCCACGCCCGAGAACAGCCGGGAGCTGCAGTGGTTCACGCAGCGCTACCCGCTCTCGATGGATGCCGACACCGAGCGTGCGCTGCAGCTGCTGGCCGCCGAGCATGTGGATATGGAGCGCAGCTTGAGCGAACTGCTGGCCGGCCGCGTGCAGATCCCGGAGTTCACCCTGGCCAAGCCGCCGCGCGAGTACCAGCGTGTGGCGGGGGCGCAGCTGTCCATCCGTGGCGGACTGCTGCTAGCTGACGATCTTGGCCTCGGCAAGACGGTCACCGGCATCTGCCCCATGGCCGCGCCGGGCAACCTGCCGGCGGTGGTGGTGTACCCGGCGGCGCTGCCGAACCACTGGCCGGAGAAGCTGACCGAGTTCGCGCCGCAGCTGCGCGTGCACCACATCAGGAAGGGCGCGCCGTACCCGCTCGTGCGTCAGCCGAAGCAGCGGATCAAGGATCTGTGGGACACGCTGCCGGACGTGATCCTGGTCAGCTACCACAAGCTCCGGGGCTGGGCTGAGACGCTGGGCGAGATCGCGCAGTACGTGGTGTTCGAGGAATGCCAGCAGCTGCGCAGCCCGGACAGTGGCATCCACAGCGCCTGCCGCCACTTGGCCAGCCGGGCACGGCTGCGCATGGGCCTGACCGCCACCCCGATCTACAACTATGGGTGCGAGTTCTTCCACGTGGTCGACCCGTTGCTGCCGGGCTGCCTGGGCACCTATGAAGAGTTCCTCCGGGAATGGTGCATCTCCGCGCCCGGGGAGAAGGCCAAGCTGCAGGACGCAGAGCAGTTTGGCCAGTACCTGCGACGCCAGGGGATCATGCTGCGCCGCACGCGCAAGGACGTTGGGCGCGAGCTGCCGGCGCTGTCAAAGATCCCGCACGAGGTGGAGGCCGACACCAAGGCGCTGGACGCCATCACCGGCGATGCAGCGGCCCTGGCGCGGATCATCCTTCGGGCCAACGAGCAGTACCGCGGCGAGAAGATGCAGGCCGCCGGCGAGTTCGACCGGCTGCTGCGGCAGGCGACCGGTGTGGCCAAGGCGCCCTATGTGGCCGAGTTCGTAAGGCTGCTGCTGGAGAGCGGCCAGAAGGTGCTGCTGTTCGGATGGCACCGTGAGGTCTACAGCATCTGGCAGGAGAAGCTGGCTGCGTACAACCCGGTCATGTACACCGGAAGCGAGTCGCCGAACCAGAAGCAGGCGGCGAAGGAGGCATTCATCGCCGGGGACAGTCAGGTGATGCTGATCAGCCTCCGATCTGGTGCTGGCATCGACGGCCTGCAGCACGTTTGCAGCACCGCGGTATTCGGCGAGCTGGACTGGTCGCCGGGCGTCCACGAGCAGTGCATCGGCCGTGTGCACCGCGACGGCCAGACTGAGCCGGTCATGGCGTACTTCCTGTTCTCCGACAGCGGTAGCGACCCGATTGTGTCGGACGTCCTCGGGGTGAAGCGCGAGCAGATCGAGGGCGTGCGCAGCCCGGGGGAACACCTGGTGGAGCGTCTGGACGTAGGCGAGAACCAGCTGCGCGCGCTGGCCCAGCAGTTCCTTCAACAGCAGGGCGCGGCCCTGGAAACAACCAACGTGACAACCATGGAGACCTCCCGATGATTCCCAAATTCCTCAGCCTGGACGAGGCAACCCACCACCTGTACCTGGAAGGACAGGAAGGGCCCATCAGGTGTCAGGTCGACGGCAGCCTGTGGGAGGTCTGGCAGGACGGCCGCTCCCGCTGGATCCGCAACTGCGAGGTGGTCTGATGTCGGCGGTGGACGCGCCCGCGGTGGCACTGACGCCGTGTGGCAACTGCGGCAGCGACGAAGTGCGCATGCGCGCGCGTGGCAGTGCCGGCAGCCGCCGCACCGCGCAGGTGGTCTGCGCGCGCTGCAGCGCACATGGTGAGCTTTGCGCAGGGGCCGATGCAGAAGATCAGGCGGCCCGGGCATGGAAGCACAAGCCCCACGCGCTGGCAGTGCCGCCGGCGGCCCGAGTGGTGCGCGGCCGAGTGCCGGTGCCGGAGCCCACCCTGCAGAGAGATCCGCTCGAGCTGATCGCCCGCATGTTGGTCGGTGGTAGCTTCCGCGAGCCATCGGATGGCCGGTCAACGATGCCACCGCTGACGCCTGCCGACATCGCCGGTGCCGTCGGCATGATGCGTGACTCAGTGGCCAAGCAGGCCGTGCTGGCGGTGGCGCTGCGCGGGCAGGGCGTGTCTCTGTCGTCGCTGGGGCGCTCTTTGGCGAGGCGGGTGATGCGACAGATCCAGTGGCAGCGCCGCCTCGGCACTAAGCCCGCGCTTCGAATGGATGACCCGGCCGACCGCTGGCGCATGCGTATGGTGCTGCAGGACGCGGTGAACGATCTGGTGTGGCCGGAAGGGAAGGTCGCTGCACAGGATGCGGCCAAGGCCGCAAAGATGCGGAAGGGCGAGTACTTGCGCGTGTATGGGATCGCTGCCGCAACGCTGCGCCAGGCGCTAGAAGATGGGCGGAAAGAGTTCAGCGGCAGAGTGTTCAATTGAGGTGTGTTGCTAGAATTAGTTGTTAAACCTCTGCTGTGTACTCAAAGTCATTTCCCACAACCTCCGTATTGACAATATTGATCTCTTGCTCGACAGCATCGAATAGCCCGATCATCTCTTCGCGGTCTGCGGGATCGCCTAAAACAAATCTAACGAACGAGCGGAGCGCGTCCAATACAATCAGTGGGACGAACACGTACTGATTGACGTGAGTGCTGCAGTTATGGTCTCGTGGTGCCAGAACGCCATCGGCCTCTTCTAAGTAGTGAAGCCTGAGGCTTGGCCAAGTGCCATGCACATGATGCGACCCTATCTTCTGACCAATAAGATAGAGCAGCTTATGTCTTCTGATTGCATCGATCATTGACGCAAGATCAGGCAACTTCGGACTATCGGTAATTTCGGCGGCATCCAAGTCTGACGACTGAATGTGCTGCTCAATCGAGTGAAGCATTCGCGTTTCAATCGTGAGAGGATTGCCGCGCTCTGCTATGTTGCTTTCGATCTGAGCTTTGAACTTTAGCTCCGTCTTAAGCCCGTCAGCAACAAAGCGATCAAATCGGCCAAGGTTTTCTGTCTCGCAGAGCCAGATGAGCTTGATCGACGATTCAAAAATACACCTGTCAATAATCGCTGTTGTCTCTCCGAACAAGCCCTCATGAGACAGGGCTACGTTGGAGAACATTAGCCTAGACATGCGATTCAGCAATCCTATGAGGACGGAGTAATCACGAGGCGGTAGTGCGGTAACTGCGGGTGAATCACTCCGCAGGCATGCGTAGAAGCTGCATAATGAGCTTGTGAATTTGTACCACTCGAAAAGAACCGGGCGGAAGTCTCCATTTTCTCTGCAATGAGCCATTTGCTCATCAGTAATCTTTGGGGCGTTGGGGAGCATGGGTCTACGGGCTCTATGGGTCCAATTAGGGATTAGGCGGATCCGCAGCCCGGATATCTGCTACAAGCAGTGAGTGATGCGATCCATCCAGGCTAACCGTTAAGCAACATTACCGCAGTCACCGCGAAACTTACCGCATTCAACCGACTGCGGTAAGGAACCTTACCGCAGTTGCAGCGGGAACCAGACTTAGGCCACAGTAGCTACCGTGGGCGAGGTTCCAACCAACCCGCACTCAACGGCCGCAGGCCTGGACTCGGGAGGTCCAGTGACCTGCGGTTCGTCGTTTCTGGGTTGCGAAGCCCAACCATCAAACAGAGCGACGCCCCGATGCCTGCCAGCACCGGGGCGCCGCCGCAGTACACGCGTTTCAGCCGCGTGCCATTGGCCTAAGCCCTGCCGCTCTCCGGAGAGCGCGAGCAGTTTGCTTAACGAATGTCGCAATAGCTGAGACATGAACACTAAGACCCTATTCCCTTGGCCGGGCGGTAAAACACGCCTGGTGAAACACCTGCTGCCCCTCATCAACCAGCGCGACCACACCTGCTACGTTGAAGCCTTCGCCGGCAGTGCTGCGATGCTGTTCGAACGCTCGCCGGCGAAGATTGAGGTGCTCAATGACACCCATGGCGAACTGGTACGGCTGTACCGCGTTGTAGCCAACCACCTGGATGAGTTCGTTCGCCACTTCCGCTGGTCCCTGACCAGTCGCGAGATGTATCGGTGGGCGCACTTGCAGAACGTCGATACGCTGACAGACATTCAGCGCGCGGCTCGCTTCTACTACCTGCAGAAGCTGAGCTTCGGCGGTAAGGTGGAAGGTCAGACACTCGGGGTGGGCCCGACTGGCGCGAAGCGCATCAACCTGCTCCGTCTGGAACAGGATCTGAGCGATGCCCATATGCGACTGCATGGCGTTGTGATCGAGCAGTTGCCCTGGCAGCGCTGCATTGAAAAGTACGACCGGCCCGAGACGCTGTTTTTCCTCGATCCTCCCTACTGGCAGACAACCGGCTACGGCCAAGGCTTTCCGTTGGGAGAGTACGAGCAGCTGGCCGAGGCGATGAGTGCGTTGAAGGGTAGGGCGATCCTGACCATCAACGACCACCCGTCCATGTGTGCGCTGTTTGATCGATTCCACCGCCTGAGCGTTCCGATCAGATACACGGTCGGCGGCGGGGCTGGGGTTGCACGCACCGAACTTATCTACACAACCTGACCGGGCTGCTGCCCGGCATACCTTTGCCCGCCTCCAGACCGGATCAACCCTCGCGCCAAGCCGGCAGCGGGGCGGACACCTATTGACCAATCGGGGAGGGCGTCATGCCGAACCGTATCAACCATGGAACCGACATGCGGGGAGAGATCATTGACGCGGTGGGGACCGCAGCCCTGAAGGTGACGCCGCCGGTAACGGTGGCTACGGCCGTCGCATCAGGCCTGACCTTGGACAAGGCAGTGCTGGTGCTGACCGCAATCTACCTGGTGGGTCAGATTGGCTACCTGGCCTGGAAGTGGGTCAGGGAATGGCGCCAGGCGCGAAGTGGCGGGGTGATCGGATGAAAGCCAAAATAATTGGCGGCAGCGCGGCCGCAGTTATTGCCTTGACCGCCACCGCCCTCGTCAAACCGTGGGAGGGCTACTCGCCCGACCCCTACGTGGACATGGTCGGGGTGGTCACCTACTGCTACGGGGACACCGGCCGTCCGGCCAAAGCCCGCTACACCGAGCAGGAGTGCGCCGAGAAGCTCAGCAGTCGTCTCGGACAGTACATGGCCGGCATTACCGCATGTATCGACATGCCGCTGCGCCAGAATGAGTGGGCGGCGGTCCTGAGCTGGACCTACAACGTTGGTGTGGGGGCAGCTTGCCGCTCGACGCTGGTACGCAAGATCAACGCTGGCCACCCTGCCAAATCGTGGTGCGCCGAGCTTGATCGATGGGTCTTCGCTGGCGGCAAGCGGGTGCAAGGCCTGGCCAACCGTCGCGCCGATGAGCGCCGTATGTGTGAGGGCCAGTGATGAACCGGACCGCAGCCGCCATCGTCGCCTTCATCGTCTGGACCTCACTCGTCGCCGGGGGCGGGTTCGCTGCTGGCTGGTCGTGGAAGGGCGATCGCGCCGAGGGCAAAGAAGCCAATCAGCGCGCTGCTGGCGCCGAGGCATTCGCCACCCAGGTGAATGATGCCCGACAGGTTGAGCACACCCAAGGCCACCGCATGGCCACCATCGGAGCGAAGCATGAAGAAGACCGCGCTGCGGCCGAGACCGTCCCTGCTGCTGTTGTGGCTGAGCTGCATGCTGGCACTGTCCGGCTGCGCCACGACCTCGCCACCTGCCACACTGGTCGCTTGTCCGAAGCTGCCGCCGGCGCCGTCCAACGTGATGCGCCCGCCGACCTCGGAGTCACGGTTGCGGGCCCTGCTATTGGAATCGGTCGAGACGCCGACGACCAGCTCAGAGCATGCCAAGCCGTCATCGCCGCAGACCGTGCCGAGATGATCCAGTGAGCGCTCTGGTGAAGTTCGAGGATGGGCACGTGTCCTTCAAGTGCCCGGGGTGCAGGCTGTACCACACCCTCCCGGTGCAGGGCGCCGGCACTACGTGGCAGTTCAACGGCGACGTGGAGAGTCCCACCCTATCGCCGTCCATCTTGGCGCGTGGCGGTTGCTGCTACGAATCCGAATGGCACGTGCAGGAAAAGCGTCGCCATCTTGGGCCGGAGCACTGCGACAAACACCACCCCGACGAAGACGGCGTCAGCATGTGCCACACCTGCCACTCGTTCGTGCGCGAAGGGCAGATCGAGTTCTTAAGCGATTACACCCACGCGTTGGCGGGGACGACGGTGCCGCTGACCCCGGCCATGCATTAATGTTTCACAGTGTGGTTTCACGCAGGTGTGTGAAGGCGAAACTGAACGAAGATGCTGGATATCCACAAGATATCCACAGAAAGCTGAATGGGCGGGGCCCCCGGGGTTATCCACAGCCACCGGGGGGAATTCGGACCCCGGTAAAAGACAGTATTTCGGCCTCTAGGGTGCTCCACCACAGGCCACCTTTTTGGCGGATTTTCCCGGGAGAAACCGCATTTTCACGCCTGAATAGGCTGTGCATCGGGTAGGACATGGCTGACATCCACGAATTCACCAAAGGCTGGTCCGTGGCCCGGCTGGCTGATGAGTTCGGAATGGACCGCCGCACTGCCAGCAAGCGCCTTAAGGAGGCCGGCGTTCCGCCGCTGACCAAGCGGGCGGGGCACGACGTCTACCGCTTGGCCGATGCAGCCTCTGCGCTGGTAAATCCTAGCGCCGCGGCGTTCGGCGCTGAAGGTGTGGTGGATCCACGCGACCTGCCGCCGATGGAGCGACGCGCCTTTTACCAGTCGGAGAACGAGCGCCTGAAGGTCGAATCGACCATCGGGCAGCTGGTGCCGGCCGCGGAGGTCGAGGCCGACTATGCCGAGCTGGTGAAGAAGATCGTGCAGTTCTTCGACACCCTCCCTGATGTGCTCGAGCGAAAGGCAGGGCTCACACCAGAGCAGGTGGTCAAGGTCCAGGACGAGTGCGATCGCGTCCGCCAATCCATGTACGAGGGCATCACCGATGACGACGTACGCGACAGCGCGTAGCGTGCGCCAAGGCGTTGCCGAGATGATCCGGCCGCCTCGCCGCATCAGGGTGAGCGAGGGTGCGCGGGTTCTACAGGTGGCCAACGCCGCCGGCGCAGCCGGTTCCTGGGATCCGGACACCTCGCCCTACATGGTTGAGCCGTTGGACACCACCGGCAGCCGACACTACGAGGCGGTGGTGTTCATCGGGCCGGCGCGTTCGGGCAAGACGATATCGCTCATCGATGCGCGCTTGGCGTACCTGATCACGTGCAACCCGGCCGACGCCATGGTTGTGCAGATGTCCAAGGATGCAGCCGAGGACTACAGCAAGACACGTATCGCTCGCAGCATCGCCGCCAGCCCGGAACTGCGATCCCGACTGAGCCCGCGTGCCCATGACGACAACATCCTGCTGAAGTTCTTCCGGTCGGGAATGTCGTTGCGCATGGGCTGGCCGTCTGTGTCGGTGCTATCGGGCAAGGACATCCACGACGTCCTGATGACGGACGTTGACAACTACACCGGCGACCTGACGATCGACGAATGCTTCGGTCTGGGGCTGAAGCGTACGCAGACCTATATGTCGGCCGGGATGGTGGTGGCAGAGTCGAGCCCGGCAACGGACTACGCCGACGGCGCCTGGAAGCCGCTGCATCCGCACCAAGGTCCACCGGCCGCCGGCATCGCCGCGTTGTATGCGCGTGGCGACCGGCGCCGCTGGTACTGGCCCTGCCCGGAGTGCGGGGAGCGGTTTCAGGCGGCACCAGGCTACGACGGGTTCGCGTTGCCGCCGATGGAGGAACTGCTCGAGCGGGTCGTGCTAGACGACGTGCAGAAGATGGCGCGGCACTACTCGCTGCTGCACTGCCCGCATTGTGGCGTGGGCCTGCAGCACCGGTGGAAGGACGGGATGAATCGCGCCGGTGTCTGGGCTGCTGAAGGTCAGCTCGTGCACGCCGACGGAACTGTCACCGGTGAACGGCCGGAGGCACGCATCGCCAGCTACTGGTTGGGGGGTGTCGCTGCGGCCTACCAGTCGTGGGAATCGCTGATCGAGCGCTACCTCCAAGCGTTGCGCACCTTCGCCACTACCGGTGAAGAGCGGCCCCTGAAGACCACCCACAACGTCGATGGCGCGATCAACTACGTGCCGATGGCGGCACGGTCGGCCAGTGACCCGAACGAGATGCAGGAGCGGGCCGAGGTTTGGCCGGTTGGTGCAGTCCCTGTCGGTGTCAGGTTCCTGCTGGGGGAGGTCGACGTTCAGGCCAACCGCTTCGTCGTGCTGGTACTGGGCTTCGGCATTGGCGAATCCGGGCAGCTGGAGCGATGGGTGGTGGATTCCTTCACTCTGCGCACCTCCAAGCGCGAAGACGGCTCGGGCGGCTTCCTGCCGCTGGACCCGCCGAAGTACCTGGAAGATTGGGAGCGGCTGGTCGAGAAGGTCATCAGCCGGCGTTACCCGCTGGACGACGGCACCGGCCGCAGCATGCCGATCCACGCTGTGGGCATTGACTGGGGTGGCAAGTCGGGCACTTCGGTGCGCGCGCTGGAGTTCTGGCGTTCGCTCAAGGCCCGGAAGCTGCACGCCAGGGTCCGGCTGATCAAGGGCGATGCGCGCCGCGAGGGTGGTCTGTTCCGCGAAACCTTCCCCGACAGCAGCAAGCGCCGGGATCGAAAGTCGGTGTCGAAGGGCGACGTGCCCCAGCTGCTGCTCAACGTGGACCGGCTGAAGGACACCGTAGACGCCAACGTGAAGCGGGCAGAGCCGGGCCCTGGCTACTACCACTTCCCCGACTGGCTGCCAGAGGCGTTCTACGCCGAGCTGACGGCCGAATCGAGGACGGCAAAGGGCTGGGAGAACCTGGCCAAGCGCCGAAACGAGGCATTCGACCTCTGCGGCTATGCCGAGGGCATGGCGCTGTGGCTGAAGGTTCCGGCCATCAACTGGACCGCGCCGCCGCCATGGGCCGCGCCGTGGGACGACAACCCAGACGTGAGGGCAGACGACGTTGCGCCGGCGCCAATGCCGCGCACGCGCACCCGCCGCGTCATCCGAAGCAAGTACCTGGGACGCTGAAATGGCATTCACCAACAAGCAAGTCGAGCAACTGGAAGCCGCTATCGCGGCCGGCGTGCTGAGCGTCCGATATGCCGACCGTACCGTGACCTACCAGAGCCTGGTGGAGATGCGTCGCCTGCTGAAGCAGATGCGCGATGAGCTGGGCCAGGCCGCAGGTGCACCGCGGCGTCGACGCATCGTGCGCCTCTACCAATCGGGGACCGGAAATGTCTGATACCGCCGAGAGCAGCTACCGCGCCGCCGGCAACGGCCGACGCCTCCGCACCTTCCGGCCGTCCTCGCTGGGGCCCAATGCTGCATTGCTTGGCCTGCCCACGCTGCTCGCCAGGGCGCGGCATCTTGCCCGCAATGACCCATGGATGGTCAGTGCGCTCAACAAGAGCGTGTCGAACGGCATCGCCACAGGAATCCAGGCCAAGCCGATCTGGGGCACGAAGGAGCACAAGAAGAAGCTCGCCAAGCTGTGGGACCGGTGGAGCAAGTACGCCGATGCTGACGGCGTGCTCGGCTGGGGCGGCCTGCAGGCTCTGGCCTGGCGTGAGTGGAAGGAGGCCGGCGAGGTGTTCGCCCGCATCCGCTACCGGCGACCCGAAGACGGCCTGCCGGTGCCGCTGCAGGTACAGCTGATCGAGTCGGAGCAATGCCCGCAGTACTACAACGGCGTGGCCAGCAACGGCAACGTGATCCGGCAGGGAATCGAAGTCGATAGCATCGGCCGACGCGTGGCGTACTGGATGTACCGGGAGCACCCCGGAGACTTGCAGCTGACCGTCAACGGTAACGAGTTGGTGCGCGTGCCGGCGGAGCAGGTGCTGCACCTGTACCGGCCGAACCGGGCAGGTGCAATGCGTGGCGTGCCGAGCTCGGCGCCGGCGCTGCTGCGCATGTTCAACCTGGACCGCCTTGATGATGCGGTGCTGGAACGGCAGGCCCTGGCTAACCTGTTTGCAGGCTTTATCACCACAGATGCCGATGCGGATGGCGAAGAAGGGGATGCGGTCGGTGACTTGATCACCGGTGAGGATGCCGACGGCACCGCGATCGGTGGTCTTGAGCCGGGCACGATGCAGGAGCTGCCGCCCGGTCGAAAGATCACCTTCGCCGAGCCGCCGAGCGCTGGTTCGGACTATGCCGAGTTCCTGCGCGGTCACCTCTTGGCGATCTGCGCTAGCCAGGACGTGCCCTACGAGGTACTCACCGGCGACCTGCGCAACGTTTCCGATCGGGCTCTGCGCCTGATCCTCAACGAATTCCGTCGCGTCATCGAGCAGGACCAGTGGCTCTTCATGATCCCCATGTTCTGCCAGCGGGTGCGCGACGCCTTCATCGACCAGGCGGTGCTGTCGGGTCTGCTGAAGGTGCCGCGGTATGCGGCCCTGCGTGATGACGTGACCGAAACCCTGTGGGTGCCCGAGGGATGGCCCTGGAGCCACCCGGTGCAGGACGTGACCTCCGAACTCAAAGCAGTCCGGGCCGGCTTCAAGTCGCGCAGCAAGGTGGTGCTGAGCGCTGGCGAGGATCCCGAACAGGTCGATGCCGAGCAGGCGATGGACAACGAGCGCGCAGACGCGGCCGGACTTCGCTATGACAGCGACCCGAGGCGCACGAATGCCTCCGGTGCCCGGCAGGACGATGAACCCGGCGCCCCTGGTGCCAACAACGATGAAGGGAATGACGATGACGAGTAAGCCTGGCCTGTTGGCCCGAATGTTGGGTCGCGGCAGCCGTGCACCCGTGGTGGCCTCGCTCGCTGCCGCGGTCCTCAATCAGCCCCTGCTGGTGCAGTCGACCATCGGCGAGGCACTGGTCGGCGGCTATCTGGAAGGGAAGGTCACCAGCGACGACAGCGTCCTGAAGGCTGACCGCTTCGAAGTGGCCGGCTCCGATGGGCAGCCGGTAGGGGTCGCACAGAACCTGATCGGCGTGATCAACCTGTCCGGTGCGATGGTGAACCGGCCGATGCCCGGCGCCAGCGGCCCGGGGCCGGTGAGCTATGCGGCGGTACGCGACACCTTCGATGAGCTGCTCAACGATGATGCCGTGACGTCGATCATCCTCCGGCTGGATACGCCCGGTGGCATGGCATCGGGCTGCTTCGACCTGGTGGACCACATCTTTGAGGCGCGTGGACGAAAGCCGGTGTACGCGTTGGTTGATGACCATGCGTACTCCGCCGGCTTCGCCCTCGCATCGGCATGCGACGAGATCTGGATCAGCCGTACCGGCGGCGTCGGATCGGTAGGCGTGGTCTGCTATCACCACGACTGGAGCGGTAACAACGCCCAGATCGGACTGAAGGTGACCCCGCTGTTCGCCGGCGCCCGCAAGGTCGACTTCAACCCGAACTTCCCGCTCAGCGAGGAAGCGCATGCCGAGGCGATGGCCGATCTGGAGGACCTGCTCACGCTGTTCGTCGATACCGTGGCGCGCAACCTCGGCATGGACGCGGGAGCCGTGCGCGCTACCGAAGCGGCCACCTACCGTGGCCAGGCCGCCGTGACGGTTGGTTTTGCGACGCGGCTCGGCACCTGGCACGACCTCATCGCGCACCTCGGCGCCAGCGAAGCGGCTGCGCCGCAGGCGCCTGGTGACCCGGACCCGGATGACGCCGAGGATGCAACGGCCACGCCGCCGACGCCCGAAGCCAGCCTCGCACCGCCTGCTGCCGTGGTGGAGAGCCCGGCCGCGGCGCTGGCCGCAGCGGTCGCCTCCAGTGAACTGCCGCCGGCACTCGCTGTCGCCGTGCTGCGTCGGGCCCCGAAGGCGGGCGAGCCGGCGGCCAGCGCCATTGAGTACGCGACCGCAGTCCAGGACGCGTGCGCTGCTGCACTGCGTGGCGATGACACGCTCGCAGCCAGTTTCATCGAGAAGAACACCGACCTCGACACGGTGCGTGCACAGCTGCTGTCGATGAAAGCGGAGGAAGGCCGCAACACTCAGGTCATCACCGCCCACCCGGCCTCTATGGCCGACCAACGTGCCGCCGACGTCAAGGCGCAGCTGAACCCCAATCACATCTACAAGCAACGAGGTAACTGACGATGGAAATCACCCTGGCCGGCACCCGTACCGGCGAATTCCTGCTGTCCGAAGCGGGCGGCGAGCGCAGCCGCGAACTGATCCATCTGCCTGCCGGGCAGGGCATGCTGCCCGCCGGCACCCTGCTCAAGGCGGACAATACCGTCGCTGCCAACGGCACCGACGCGGTGAAGGTGCTGTACGGCCCGATCGACACCGGCACCGATTCCGCGGCGCTTGCCGTCAAGGGCGCGGCGATCGCGCGCGACGCCGAAGTGTTCGGCGAAAAGCTGGTGTGGGCCAGCGGCGTTACCGCTGACCAGAAGCTGCTGGCCGCACTGGGCCTGGCCGAGTCCGGCATCATCGCTCGCTGGACCCAGCAGCCGATCGCATCGAATGCTGCGGATCACCTGGTGTTCGTGTCCGCGCCGCTGACCGGCACCGCTGGTGTGGCGCTTGGCCCAATCGTCGCGCACGTCAAGGACGTCTTCGGCGCCCTGGTCACCGGCAGCACCGTCAGCGCCACGCTGGCCAAGGCGACGGGCACCGGCAACCTGACCGGCGGCGGCGCGAAGGCAGCCGTGGGCGGCGTCATCACCTGGGACGCCGCGACGCTGAGCGCCGCTGGCGATTACACCCTGAAGGTGACCGCCGCCGACCTGGACGAAGCCACGACCGAAACCATCACCATCGACGCTGCGTAACCGCAGGCCTGCTCACCCGCCCCAACAAGGCCCCGCTTCGGCGGGGCTTTTTTCGTACCCCTTACCCGAGAGAGAGACAACTATGGATCTGCAAACCCTTCTGGCGCTGGGCGTACTGGGCTTCGATGCCCTCAACGCCTACATCAACAACCTGCCGCGCATCGTCACCCGCTTGGGTGATATGCGCCTGTTCCAAGAAGAAGGCCTCGTCGGCACCACGATCGTGAAGATCGGCATCGAGAACAACAAGCTGGTGCTGGTGCCCAACGTGCCGCGCGGCGCGCCGGGCCAGCCCAAGGGGCTGGACCGCGGCAAGGTAAAGCTGCTGGAAACCACCCACCTGCCGCAGCGCTCTACGGTCATGGCCGATCAGCTGCTGGGTGTATGGGATCCGATCAACGATGCGGAAGGCAGCAATGTCGCAGCTGTGGTCAACCGGCTTCAGGCGCTGCACAAGCGTGATCTGGACTACACCATCGAGTATCACCGCCTGGGCGCACTGCAGGGCAAGCTGCTGGACGCCGATGGCTCGATGATCGTGGACTTCTACGACGAGTTCGGTGTGAAGCAGATCACCATTGGCATGGAACTGAATAAGCCGGACACAAAGGTCCGGACCAAGGCGGTATCGATCAAGCGCGCGATCGAGGAAAAGCTCGGTGGGGTGCCGTACACCGGCGTCCACGTGCTGTGCAGCGCTGGCTTCTTCGATTCGCTGGTGGATCACCCGGACGTCGAAGAGGCCTACAAGCGCTGGCAGGACGGCGCTGCGCTTCGCACGGATCTGCGTAAGGGTTTCGTCTTCGGCGACGTCGTGTTCGAAGAGCTGCCGGGCAGCACGGGCGGCAAGTTGGCCATTCCCGATGGCGAAGCGATCGCCTTCCCGCTGGGTGTGCCCGACATGTTCCTGACCCGCTTCGCTCCGGCGGACTACTTGGAGACTGTGCGCGGCGTCGGCCTTCCGTACTACAGCAAGACCGCCAAACTGCGGATGGACAAGGGCATCGAGCTGGAAAGCCAGTCCAACCCGCTGAACATCAACACCCGACCGGACGCGGTGATCCGCCTGAAAGCCGGCTCGAAGTAAGCCAGTAGTGCCTGGCCCGCTTCGGCGGGCCGGGCAGGAGGTTGTATGGCCCAAATCAGGATCGGGGTCGATCCCGACAATGCCTTCGGGCGACAGCTGACCGAGCTGGAACAGTCCCAACTGCCCTACGCCGCATCGCAGGCCGCCAACAAGGTGGCCTACGAGATCCGCGAGCGCTGGAAGCGCCAGGCGCCGCGGGTGTTCGACCGGCCCACGCCGTTGACTGTCAACGCGGCGATGTACCGCAAGGCAACCAAGGCGCAGCCGTACGCTGAGATCTTCATTCGAGACGAGGCATTCAAGGGCACGCCGCCGGCCAAGTACCTGCTGGCCGAGGTGGATGGCGGCCAGCGCCGCCGGAAGGGCTTCGAGCGCCTGCTGCAGAGCCGTGGCCTGCTGTCACCCACGCAGTTTGCGGTGATGGGGCGCGGCGCTCAGGCAAACCAGTTCGGCAACGTGCCCGCCGGCCAGGTCACCAAGATTCTGTCCCAGCTGGGCGCCCAGCGTGACCGATACCAGAACCAGACCACCGTCAGCCGGAAGCGGCGGCGGGGCAAGGGCAACAACCGTGATGGCGAGTACTTCGTGATCACCAAACGCCGCGGTGCATTGCGCCCGGGCATCTATGAGCGGATCGGGCGCGGATCCGGCGTCCGCTCCATCTTCATCTTCACCAACACAGCCGCCTACACCCCGCGATACGACATCTTCGGCATGGCCGAGGACACCTGGAAGCGCCTGATGCCGTTCTTCCTGAAGCGCGAGCTGGAGAAGGCCATGGAAACCGCGAGGCCCTTGCCTTGAACCAGAGAGCTTTCATGCAGGCATTCGACGCAATCGCGTTCGGAGCCTTCCGCGCAACCGGCGTCGCCGATGCTGCCCACTACCACGAGCCGGGCACCTGCGCAGGCGTGCCGTGCACGGTGCTGCTCGACGAGGGCGTTGAGCAGTTCACACCGGACGATGTGGCGCCGATCGCGACCACCATCGACCGGGTCACGCTGCAGCTGGCCGAGGTCACTCCGCGGGCAGGTGGCGTGGTAAGTATCGATGGCACCGGCCGCCGGCTGAAGCTGGTGCAGAAGATCCGTGCCGACGAGTCGACGGCGGTGTGGGAGGTGGCCAATGTCTGAGCCTATACCCAGCCCCCGGCGCCAGCTGCTGGTAGCCATGGGCAAAACGCTGCAGATGATCAGCACCAAGAACGGCTACCTGACCGACGCCGGTGCCGGGTGGACGCTGGAACCGACACCCGGCGACCAGGACACCCAGGCAGTTCTGACGGCCGTGATCGAGAAGCAGCAGCGCCCCGAGACCCCCTCCAAGACCACCACGCACCGGCTGACGACCGTGAGCGTCATCGCCAAGGTGCCGGCCAACACGGACGGCTACCAACAGGCGCTGGACGACTTGGTGACCGACATCGAGGCGGCGATGGACAGCCGCGAAGTGGCCCGGAGCTTCCCCGATGGCATCCAGGTGCCGGTCTACGTCGGCATGGAGCCGCTGATGCCGGAGAAGGCCAGCGCCGGCTGGGTGGGCGCACTGCTTACCTACCAGTCCCACATCCCCAAGAAATAACCCGCCGCACAGCGGCAACCCAACTGGAGAGCCACCATGGCCGAAGATTACAGCTACCTGGGCAGCGGCATCATCGTGATCCGCGAGTGGAACACAGCCGATCCGTTCTTGGAGATCGGCAACGTTTCTGCGTACACCGTTGCGCCCCAGACCAATACCCTTGAGCTGGCCGACTACCAAAATCCGGGCGGCGGCACGGCCAGCCGTGTCGATCGCGTGACTGGCTACAACCTCAACTACACCTTCCACGATTTCAATCCGGAGAACTTCGCCCGGGCAACTCGCGGCAAGGCCAGCAGCATTGCAGCCGGCACCGTCCCCGATGAGCTGGTGTTGGCCGTGCCGGGGAGCTATGCGCCCCTGTCGCGCTTGGCGTCTGAAGTCACCGCCGTGAAGCCGGTGACCGGCGCCACGGCATACGAGGCAGGCAAGGACTACCGCTTCGAGCGCGGCATGCTGTTCATTCCGGCAGGATCGGCCATCGTGGCACCGTCCGTGGCTGGCACGCCAAACATCAAGGTCACCTTCAAGAACGCAGAGCTGGGCCACGTGGAAGCGGCGGTCACCTCGCAGAAGTTCTACGAGATGCAGTTCTATGGCGCCAATGAAGCCCGTGGCGGCAAGATGGTGCGCCTGGTCGCACACAAGGTCACCGGCGGTGTGATCGAGAGCATGGGGCTGATCGGTAACGAGTTCGGTGCCGGCAGCGTGCCCGGTGCACTGCTCAAGGATGCGTCGAAGGCCACCGGGCAGGATATCTCGGCGTACTTCTACTGGCAGCAGGAGAAGTAAGCCGTGTCGGAACTGGACGTGATTATCCCGCCGACCCGCACTGTGCGCTTTCGCGGCGAGCAGGTGCAGGTGACTCCCCTGCGCCTGCAGCAGATCGGGCCCTTCATCACGGCCAGCCGCACCATCATCGCCCGGGTGGCGATGATGGTCGGCGCGGTCGATACAGCACCGGCCGCCGCCACCGGTGCCATTTTGCTGGACCTGCTCGAGCAGGACAGCGCAGACCTTGCTGGTGCACTGGCCGTTGCTGTTGGCCGTGACGGGGAATGGATCGCCGGAGGCACCCTGGACGAAGTCGCCGACTTGCTCGAGGCAGTCGTCGGGCTCAATCGCGATTTTTTCGCCCATCGCCTGCGTCGTCTTCTGATGCAGGCCAAACCGCTGGCGGAAGAGAGTACAGACTCGGCGACGTCGTCCAGTTTCTGATCGCCCGCGGCCACCGTCTGCCGGAAGTAATCACATACACCCTGGCCCAGCTGCGCGGCTTCATGGAGGCCGCCGCTCAGGATGACCTCGATCGCGTCGCACAGTTCGCCGTGGCCACACGCATGGCGATGGGTGCGGAGCCGGCGGACTGGCAGAAATACCTGACCGCATTGAGCGGCCAGGCCCCGGCGCAGCAGAAACAAGGAACCACCACTCATGGCTGACCCTTCAGCGAATCTGCGCGTCCGCATCAGTGCGGACCTGGCTGACATCAGGCAGGGGCTGGGCGTGCTTACCCGGCAGCTGCGCGAGGTGCGTACCGAAGCGGCCCGGCCGCTGCCTGCAAAGAACAACATCACCGACCTGGGCATCTCCGCCGGCCAAACCGCGCAGGCGATGAGGCAGCTGCCGGCGCAGTTCACCGACATCTTCACCAGTTTGCAGGGCGGAATGCCGTTCTTCACGGTGCTGGTGCAGCAGGGTGGTCAGATCAAGGACAGCTTCGGCGGTGTCGGGCCGGCCCTGAAGGGCGTGTCGTCGGCGCTGATGGGGATGGTCACTCCCTATACCGTGGCCGCCGCTGCGGTTGGCCTGGTGGTGGTGGCTTGGTACAGCGCAGAGAAGCAGACTGAGGCTTACACCAAAGCGCTGGTGCTGTCGCGCAACGAGGCCGCTGCAACCACGCTGACGCTGGTGAACATGGCGCAGAAGACCAGCGATGCGCTGAAGGTGTCCGCGGGGGCCGGCGCGGAGGCGGCGCAGGCCGTCGGATCGAACGGGAAGATCGCCGCGCAGAACCTTCAGGCCGTTGCAAACGCCGCGGTGGCCATGAAGGAGATCAGCGGGCAAGCGCTGGAGGACACCATCGCGCTGTATGCGAAGTTGGCTGAAGACCCGGTCAAGAATGCCCAGAAGCTCAACGAGCAGGTCAACTTCATGACCGTGGCGCTCTATGAACAGGTCAAGGCGCTGCAGGAGCAGGGGCGCAACCAGGACGCGGTGACCGTTATCACCCGCGCAGCCGCAGACGAAACCGTCATGGCACTGGCAAAGGTTCGCGCCAGCCAGAACCCTGTGATCCGTGGCTTCAAGGACCTGTGGACGGAAGCCACGAAGGCCTGGCACGCGATGCAGGTGAATGCCGGCTTTGGTCCGCAGGCCGACCAAATGCAGAAGATGCTTGCCGACAATCGTCGTGACGTTGCCCGGCTGAATGCTCTGGATGCATCTGAGAATCCCATGGCCCGCAACCCGATGGTGATCTCGGCGCTCGAGAAGGACGTGAAGGAGCGGTCTGCCAAGATCAAGGCGCTGGCGACCGACATCATTAAAGAGCGCAAGGACGCCGAGGTAAAGGCGGCGGAAGATGCGAGCGTGGATTATCTGCAACGCACCGACGCGATTATCGATTCGCAGGCCAGCAAAGAACAGAAGAAAAAAGACGAAATTGCTCGAATCAACGGCGAAGCGGAAAAGGTTCGGCGCCAAGCTGAAGCCGCTGGACTGATCGAACAGGTGAAGGCGATCGAGGAACGCCGAGCGGCAGCCGTCGTTGCGATCGAGAAGAAGTACAAGGAGAAGCCGAAAGCCGGAAGCGGATCGGCCACGCGCGCTGCCGGCTTGCAAGGTTACAAGGACGACTTGATCGCAGAGCAGGCCCAGATCACTGCGGGCACGCAACTGCTGCGCGCGCAGTTCTCCGCGCGTGAGATCACCGCGGCTCAGTACTACGCCCGCATGCGCGAGTTGGTGCAGAGGAGCACAGACGTTCAGGCTAAGTCGCTGGAACAGCAAGTCGCATACCTCCAGAGGCAGGTGGTGGCCGGAAAGGAAGCCATTGGCGTCAATCGCCAGATCGGTGAGTTGGAAGCGCGTCTGACGAAGGTTCGAACTGATGGCGCAGGGGCGCTGCAGGTGCTTTCGACTGAAGAGGCTGCGGCGATGCGGTCTAGAACTAACGTCATCGCCGCTTATGCAAATGCCCTTGATGCGAGCAACCAGGCTCTGGTGCGCCAGCTCTCTACCCAAGCCCAAAGAGTAGGCATGGGAGATCGAGAGTACGAGATTCAGCAGCGCATCAACGATGCGTATTCAGATCAAGCAGACAAGTTGCGTGAACTCCAGCTTCAGCTTAACGCTGGGCAGGTTGACCAGGAGACGTTCGAGGAAGAGCGGGCGACTCTGACGGCTAAGACCCTCGACCGACTGCAGCTGATCAAGGACGGTTATGAGGAGCTGCGCCAGGCGGAAGGCAACTGGTTGTCGGGGGCAGCCGCTGCGTGGGCCAACTATCAGCAGGAGGCGAGCAACTACGCCCAGCAGATGGGCAGCGCGGTGGGCGGCGTCATCGGTGGATTCGAAGACGCCTGGGTAAAGTTCACGACCACTGGCAAGCTGAGTTTCTCCGACCTCACCAGATCGGTACTGGCTGACCTGGCTCGAATTGCCGCCCGGCAAGCCACCATGGGCATCGCCAATGCCTTCGCCAGCATGTGGGGCGGTGGTGTCACTGCCGCTGGAAATCAGGCCGTCACTTCCGGCACGAGCAGCATCAACAACGAGCTGTTCCAGAAGATGCGTCTGGGTGGCGGGTACTCCTCTGGCGGATACACCGGAAATGGTGGCGTGAACGAGCCTGCGGGCGTCGTGCACAAGGGCGAAGTGGTCTGGTCCCAGGCCGACGTCGCCCGCGCCGGCGGCGTTGGCATCGTTGAGGCCATGCGGCAGGGTCTGCGCGGCTATGCGGACGGCGGCCCTGTCGGCGGAGGTGCACCCGCCGGTTTCTCCGGCGGATCCATCAACGTTCGTGTGTTGAACGCGCCGGAAGGCACCACCGCATCAGCCAGCCGTAACGAGCAGGGCGGCTTCGACATCGACGTTCTGCTGGGCCAGGTCGATAGCTTCATTGGTGGCCGCATCGCTGGTGGATCCGGTGCCACGTATTCGGGAATGAAAGGCCGATTCGGCCTGAAGGACAGTGTCTGATGGCTTCCCTTCCTGCCGTCGCCCGTGTGATGTTCGACGGGCAAAAGCGCTCCTTCGACCCGTCTGTACTGAGGACCGAGATGGAGCGCGGCGTGCCAAAGCACCGCCTGTTGAACACGCAGGTGCTGATAAAGCAAGCGATGGTGCTCTATTTCAGCAGCGTCGAGGATGTGGAAGCCTTCGACACCTGGTACATGGCTGATATCAAGCGCATTGGCTGGTTCACGATGATCCACCCGTTCACGGGCAAGCAGATCACGGCCAGGTTCGAGAACGGTGCGCTGGGCGATCTGGTGCCTGATGAAAAGCTACCCGGTGACTACCGGATGGACGCGGTGGTGGAGTACTTGCGATGACTACCTTTACAGAGCGCCGGCAGCGTGTGACCGACACGGCCGGAATCCTGTTGTTTCTCGAGATCTCCGCGCCTTCTCTCCCCAACCCCCTGCGCATTGTCAACGACACTCAGGATTGGACCAGCCAGGGTGTGGTCTACCTCGGAGCCCCATTCGACTTCAAGCTACCGAACGACACCAAGGGCCAGACCCCTCGCGCGCAGCTGGTGGTGGACAACGTCGGCCGCGGCATCTCCGAAGACCTCGAGTCCATCGGTCCCAACGAGGTGCTGATGGCAAGGCTGATGGTCTCCGATCGGGCAGATCCCAACACGATCGAGCGCGACTACTTCCTGCCGGTGAGCAGCGTGACCATCACCGGAGCGACGGCATCGGCGCAGTGCGGTGTCGACTACATCATGCGCCAGCAGGCGGTGAAGCTCAGGGCGAACCAGTTCACGCTCCCGGGAATCTTCACGTGAAGCTGGTCGAGGTGGAGCACTTCGTCGGCCTGCCGTATAACGCCGACGACTTCGACTGCGCGGACTTGGTGATGCTCGTCCAGCGGGAGCTCTTCGGCCGTGAGGTGGTGGTGCCTGGCCGGCGCCCACGGGGCGCGCAGGGAGCCGCCGAGCTTGGCGAGCTGTCCAAGCCGTTCGCCAAGCCCAGAGAGGGGCCGCCGAGGGACGGCGACCTGGTGCTGATGATCGAAGTACTCCAGAAACGCCCCGGCCATGCCGGGGTTTTCTTTTTCCTTGCCCATGAGGCGTGGGTGCTTCACGCCAATGAGAAGAACGGCTGCGCGGTCCTGCACCGCGTCCGTGATCTGCCCGACTTCGGGCTGAGAATCGAGGGGTTTTACGAATGGCTGAATTGAACGCGCTCGCTGCGTGCCCGCCGTCTCTGGTCGTCACCCCCCACCCGGTGACCTTGGAGGGCCAGCAGCGGATCGCCGCTGAGCTGCTGCCGCGAGAAACGCTGGGGCACTTCCTGGTCAGGACGGTGCCGGATTACGGGAGCGACGCGTGGGAGGTGCGGATCAACGGCGTCCGCGTGCCCCACCAGATCATCGACAAGGTGAGGCCTAAGGGCGGCACAGTCATCGAGGTTCGTGGAACCGTTGGGCGTACGGCGCTGCTGATCGTCGCCATGGTCGCCCTGACTATCTTCACTGCAGGTGTCGGCACGGCCATGGTGGCCGCCGGCTACAGCGCTATGGCGGCCGGGATGGCGCAAGCCGCGATCTATGCGGTCGGGTCGCTGCTGATCAACAAGGTCTTGGGACCGAAGAAGCCCAAGCAGTACGAAAGCGATGCGGCTACCGTTTACACGATTGGCACGGCACGCAACCAAGCGCGGCCGTATGAACCGCTTCCGCTAGTGCTGGGAAGCATCCGTATTGCGCCGGACATCGCCAGCCAGCCGTACTCATTCTACGAGGCCAACGACCAGTTCATGGCGATGGTGCTGACGCCGGGCATCAACGTGGCGCGCGTGGATGCGATGTTCAATGGCGAGGCTCTGCTTTCGACCTTTGAAGGTGTACAGGTCTGGCACAGCGGCTTTCCCGGCATGCCGGAAGAGAAGATCCCGCTTTACAGCAACGTCGACACGCTCCCCGGCGGAGCGCTCGATGCGGAGAAAGGTAAGCCCAGCGCATGGGTTCAGCGCACCAGCTCGGCCAGCACCATCCGGTTGCAGCTCGACTTCGACTACATGCTGTTTGACACCACCAGCAAGGGCAAGCCGAAGGACAACCAGGAGACGATCCAAGTCCAGTATCGAGCAGTTGGGGCGAGCGACTGGCGCGTGTTCGGCAACTTCGCGCTGATCAGCCAGAGCCAGAAGCAGCAGCGGCGCACTTACGCCCTGGACGTTGAGGCTGGGCAGTACGAGGTGCGCGCACGCATTGCGGGTCGTAACACGGACGGCTCGGGGGCCACCAGCGACTTCACGTGGTCGACCCTGAAGAGCATCCAGACCGACACTGCGAGCTACGCGGGTATTCCCCGCATCGGCATCCGCATCAAGGCCACTGGCCAGCTAAACGGGGCTCCTGATGAACTCCGCTGTGTTGCCTATGCCGCGCCGATCCCAGTGTGGAAGGGCAACCAGTGGCTCACCGAAGAATCGAGCAACCCTGGCGCCCAGATCCTTGCGTACGCGCGCGGCATTCGCGATCCAGCCGGGAACCTGATCGCGGGGTTGGGCTTGCTGGACGCCCAAATCGACATCGCGGCTCTGCAGGCGTTCATGCTGCACTGCGCAGCGTCCAAATACACCTACGACAATGTGATTCGTGACACGCGTAGCCACGACGACGTGGTGCAGGCGATCGCGCTCGCAGGCTTCGGCAACGTGACCTGGGCGGCCGGTCGACTGTCGGTCGTATGGGCGGCGGATGAGCAGCCGCTGTCGGGCGTGGTCAATATGGCCACGATCAAAAAGGGGCAGTTCCAGATCGATTACACGCTGGCCAATGCGGCCGATGGCATCGAGTTCACCTACGTGGATCGCTCGGACTGGTCGAGCAAGACGCTCAGGGTGACTGCGCCAGGCGTCCAGACCATGCTGAACCCGGCCCAGGTATCGGGCGAGGGCATCACCACCGAGGAACACGCGGCCAAGATGGCGCGGTATCACTTGGCGCAGTCCCTGTACCAGTACAAGGACATCTCCTTCAGCACCGATATCGAGCACCTGAGTTACCGGCGCATGTCGGTGCTGGCGCTGCAGCACGACCTGACGCAGTGGGGCTTCGGCGGCAGGCTGGTGTCCGCCACCCTGGATGGATCTACCGTGGTGTTGACGCTGGACGATCAGGTGCGCGCGCCAGCCACGGGCAACAGCTTCATCGGGCTGCGCATTCCTGGCGAGCTGGTATATCGCGTTTTCAGGGTGGCCACCTTCGCCGGCGAGACGGACCAGATTCGGCTGGCTGATCCCTGGCCGGCGGACGCCCCGCTGCCGGGTAACGCCGACGAAAACCCGGCTCACGACACCATCTGGATCTTCGATTTCAAGCAGACACCGGGCTACCGCGTGCGCGTGGTGGGCATCGAGCCAGAGTCCGACCTCAAGGGCGCCTCGGTTTCGGTTGTGCCGGAGGGCCCGGAATTCTGGCGCTACGTCGAGTCTGGCCAGTACATCCCGGCGCCCAATGGCTCTCTGCTGCAGACCCGGCCGGTGGCCAGCAATCTGCGCATCACCGAACAGCAGGTTGTGCAGGGCGACACCGTCTTCACTGAGCTCTCCGCGAGCTTCGATGTATCCGGCCCGGTGGGCGAGACTATCGTGCTGTCCGATTTGAATCGGAACAGCGAGCTTGAGCAGGTGGCCACCACCCGCACGCGCACCGCGACCTGGCGTATCCCTCAGGCAGGTGTCTACCCAATCACCGTTCGACCGTACAGCCCCGAAGGCAATGCTGGTGTCGCGGTTACCGCGATGTACGCAACGCGCGGTGCAGATGTGCCGCCGGTGCTCGTTGACATCTTCGACGTTGCCGAGATCAGCGGCGGCGTTCGGCGGTACACCTGGGGATTTCTGAACGACACCGTGCAGTCTGCGGACTTCGCTGGCGTCGAGATCCGCTACAGCGCCGGACAGGTGGCCGCCCCAGCTTGGGATCAGATGACCCCGCTGGGTGACGACGGCTACCACGTCGCAGCCTTCGAGGCGGTCCTGCCGCCGGCGGGCGAATGGACCTTTGCATGCCGGTCGCGGAATACCTCCGGCGCGCTCTCCGAGGCGAGCCGTGTCGTCCAGAAGACACTGCGCGCCAACCTCGGCGAGGTCATCGACGGGTTGGACGGCCGCATTGATGAGACCTACCAGCAAGCGCTGGCGGCAAACAACAGGATCACCGAGGAAATCCTCAAGCGCATCGCCGAGGATCTGCGCGTTGCCAACGAAGCGGTGGCCGCGGCGCGCGCCTACACCGACGCCCAGGTGGCCGCGCTCAACGGGATTCTGGAAGACATCGTCGGTGCGGACGAATGGACTACCGACGCCGAATACCCCGTCGGTGATTTCGTGCGCCGAGCTGGCGTGCTGTACCGGGCGTTGGTTGAGAACACTGGTGTGGAGCCCGCCAGCGATCCAGCGGTGTGGCAGGAGATCGGCGAGTACACCTCGGTAGGCGATGCGCTGGCCGCCGCCATCAGCATGTCCAGCCAGAACGCTACAGACCTGCAGGCCGAGGCCGCGCGCCTGGATGGACTGTTGGTCCGCATGCCGGCCGGGAACGGCACCTTGGCGACGGCGGCGAGCGTAACTGAGCAGATCAATGTGGTCGCCAACCGGGTGGAGGCCATTGCGCAGCGAACCAACATGCTGGAGGCGGCACTGCCTGGCTTGGCAACCAATGCCTACGTGCGGCAGCTGGACGAGGCACAGACGAACGTGGCCATGGCTCTGGGCCGGCGGATCGACCAGACCAACGCTGTGCTGGGCGGCAAGGCTGAGGCCGGGACCGTGGCGATCATCCAGTCGAAGGTCGAGCAGCTTGACGGCCGGGTGGATGCGCAGGGCAGTGCAATCACCCAAGTGACGGCCAAGCTGGGTGGCACGCCGAACATGCTGAAGGACTCATCCTTTGCGCGCGGATTCACTTATTGGGCACAGCCGGGTGGGCTCGGCATCGTCAATGAGCCGCGCTACGGCAACTACATGTACGCTCCCCCGATCTCGGGCGGTACGGCCAGCCCGCAGACGGTGCAGACGGGCCAGGGCGTCTACGTGTTCAGCGGCGAGGTGTACCGCAACAGTAATGCCGGCACGGTTCGGCTCGAAGTCGCGGCGTACAGCGCGAATGGCTACATCGGAGCGGTTTCGGCTCTCAGCGATCCATCGATCGTCGGACAGTGGCAACAGGTATACATCGCCATCGCCGCGCCTGCGGGGACGACGTACTTGGTTTGCCGCCCCATCTGGGAGAACACCAACGCCAACAACTCGATCCGGCGCATGAAGCTGGAGCTTGGACTGACCCCAACGCTCTGGACCGACGACACGTCGGTTCAGCTGGCCGCGACCGCGACGCAGATCCTCGAAACGCGCGCAACGCAGCTGGAGAACGGCCAGTCGGTGCTGTACGCCAAGTACACCTGGGCGCTGGACGTCAACAACCGGGTCATCGGTATGACCTCGGTCAACAACGGTCTGATCGGCAAGATCGACTTCGTTGCAGACATCTTCAACATCACCGATCCGAACGGCACCGGCAGCATGACCTGGGAGGGCGGCCGCACCGTCCAGCGCTGGGCCAACAGCGGCTATATCCTGGCCCAAGGCAAGCCCTTCGGAAACCTGGGCGACTTGGTCATGTACTACGGGCAGGGCAGCGACCCGGCCACGGTGGTCAAGGCGAACGCCAAGTTCGCGCTGGATACGGAGGGCAACGTCTTCATCGCCGGCGCGCTCTACACCGGAGGCATCTCGCGCGGCTTCAAGAGCAGCACCACTGTGGCGCAGGGTGTAGCGGTGGAAACTGGCTACCTCGGCCGGTTGGGCCGGGAGGTGCAGGTGGGTGGCCGCTTCCAGTACCAGTACCAGCAGCAGTACAACGGCGCGTCGTCGGTGATCACCTTGGGGCCTGGCAGCACCTCGGCGGTGGTGGTGCTGGAGCGCAACTTTGCTGGCGACCCCACTTGGACCGAGCTGTCGCGGTTGACGTTGGGCGGGAGCGATGACGTGTTCAACGAGCAGGGGGCAGCGTCATTCATCACTCAGACGATCAGCGGACAGATCTTCGCCACCGACGTGGCGAGCGCCCGCCAGACAAGCTTCCGGACGCGTGTGCTGAGCTACGACCGACGTGCACACAGTGTCAGCAATCCCGGTCAAACGCCGCTGGCTCTCCAATCTCAGTATCAGTCCATCGAATCCATGGAGTAACCAACGTGTCTCTGATCCAATCGGAAAGCGGCAACAACGCGGTGGAGATGTTCGCCACCCGCATCGATGTGCAGTGGGACTTCCGCACCAACACCGGCCCGGTGCTTTTCCACTTCGAGCGAGTGGACTGGGATCGGGAGACCGGAATGGTCAACACGCGCGGGTATGAGCGGACGATCCGGCACGACATAGCGGGCCTGATCGGTGGCGAATACACCATCACCAACCCATTCACCGGCGAAGAGCTGGTGGAGCCCGGCTGGAAGCTGATGGCGATGATCAAGGCGGCGACCGGGCGAGTGTGGGATGCGGAGACGGCGCCTGTTGACGAGCAGACCGGCGGTGAGGGCGAGTCCCTCGCCGTCGTGTTGGAGCGGGCAGAGGGGCGATAGCCGCATCGGCCGGTCGGGCTAGCTCACGGGCTCCAGCGGCTGTTCGGTATTGCTTCGCGGGGTATTTACGGCCCGGCTGACCCGATAGGCCTCCATCGCCGGCGGCTCGCTGGCCAGCAGCATCGCCATCGCATCATCGGGCTCGGCCGCCAGCCAGTCATCGGCTCGGCCGGCCGTCAGCCACACCGGCATAAGGTTGGATATCAGCCCGTATGCTGTCCCCGTTGCGATGAAGACGAAGGTGAAGCTGCCCGGGGTACCGACGGGCAGCCGCGGGCTGAACTGCAAGTCACCGCAGTCACAGATCAGGAGGATGGCGCGTAAGGGCCTATTCACTAAGCAACTCACGAACGTCTCGCGCCGCTTGCAAGGTCATGACAACCTAACTGCGCACACGGTCACATTCGGGAGGTCACGGCAGATTCAGCAAATCAGCCATTTGTTTCACGTGCTAGGATGAAATCGTCGAGCAACTCGGCGATTTTCCCAATAAAGGATCTATTGTGAAGCTGTTTGGTGCGATGCTAGCGTTAGCGGCTGCGGCCGTTGCAACTCCTGCTTTTTCGGCTCAGCCGGTGCACTGTCCCACTTGCGTGACCGATTCAGACTTCCGGCAGCGCGCAGTGCTGGAAGAAGCTGTAACCAATGCTGGCGGTACATTCTGGGTCTATAACCTACCCGCGGGCACGGTCCAAAAGTGGTACATCCCGCGCTCCAATGGCGGCGGCGGAGGCGGCGGTACTCCACGATCTGTTCGGAATAGCGCGGCAGCTGCCGCAACGCCACGAGGCCAGCAGCAGCCCGTAGAGGCTCATGTGCAGGCTGAGGTCCAGAAGGGGCGGTCCGTGTATATCAAGGGGGCTAACAGTCTCCGGCCTCTCTATAACGTGCCGGTTGAAATGCTAAAAGTTCCTGCGGCTGCGGCTAGATCGGTGACTGATGTGTTGTCAGATGCGAATCTGAAAGCCCAGCTTGAGTCGAAGCTTGGCGACACTGATGTCGTTGCTTCGATCATCGGGCCAGACTTGCTGAGTGCGATTGTGGATCTTGCACAGATGGCCACGAACGCCCTCGGTCTAAAGGAAGGTACTTACGTTAACTTCCGTCTGATTATGGAGGATGGAACGTACATCGATTTCCATTTGTCTGTTCAGAAAACGACCGCAGATGCTCAAGAGGACACCGCTCGCACTGCTTCCGGTCAGCTTGTTCCAGAAAATATCCAGCAGTTGAATGGCACTTGGACCACCAACGGTGGGGCGGACAATCTGGACCGACTCGGGAACTACTTTGAATCGATCGGCGCAACGATGATCGATGAAGGAAGTGGCGGCTACACCAGCGCCATCTCGTGCGCCGCCGGTCGTTGTATCCGTCAGAAGATTAAATAGTTCGATTGTGGCCGGTCGGCTGAACCTTGGGTTTAGCCGACCCGTCCATGCTCCCGTTGGGTGGATAGCCATCCTGGCCGGAGGCTCGCTGGCCAGAAGCATTGCCACCGTTTCAGCCCCCTAGTGGCTCGGGTGCTCGGCATCCGCGGGTGCCGGACGAGACCCGCTGCCAACGCGGTCAATGAACTCAGAAAATCTAGCCAGGCTGACGGCCTGACGATTCTCACAATGCGGGCAGGCGAGAACGCCTCCTCCCGCAATGGCAATCAGGCCCCGGCCAGGCAAGGCATCAAACGACCAGCCGCACGGCAGGCATCGGCACTGAACGCTCGTTAATTCAAGCAGCCGCCCAGCCTCATCGGCTTGGCCAGCGACGTCAACGAGATAGAACTGTCCGGTGTTGGGCATGGGCCTTTGTGGTTGGCGACGGGTCCGGGATGCCTCGAACATGAATCATAGCCGTCCGCTTGTTAAGGTTCGGCAGATTTCGTCGCTCACGGATCCTTGAACGGGCCGTGGTGTAATCCGGCCATGTGCTATTCCGCTCAAATCAAGGCCGATTACCACAAGCTTGTGCGCGAGTTCGGCGCAGTTGTGTCTATGGACGAGTTCGCGGCGCTGTATGCCCACGATCCCGGCAAAAAGCGGCCGAAGACGCCTAAAGCCATGGATGATGCGTTCGCCGCGGGCAAGACCCCTGCTGAGTGCTCGGTTTGGGCGGCGATCCAGGACTGGAATGCCCGGGATGCAACAGCGTTCGAGCAGGAGCTGTTCACCCAGAAGACCCGACTGGTCAACGCCGAGCGCGCGCTGCAGACCAAGGTCACGAAGAAGGCCGAGAACGATGTGCGGGTGGCCACCAACAAGATCGCCCGGGCCCAGGGCAAGTTGGCGGACCTTCGGCGAACCGACCACATGGCACGAGACTCGCGGATCTTCCCGGGCGTGTACGGCACCGTGATCGTGGCGGAGGGCGGCAAGCGAGTGGTGAAGCCAATGCGCTACCAGTGCCGGCTCACCGGGAAGCCGGCCAGCTATGACCAGCGCTACCCCGGCACCTACAACGCCAGGCGCGACAGCCTGGAGGGCTTCTGGCGGCCAGCCTTCGGGTACACGCACGCGCTCATGGTCGTGGACACCTTCTACGAGAACGTGGAGGGGCCGGACGGCGGGAACCAGGTAGTGCAGTTCACACCCAGCACGGGCGATCCGATGCTGGTGGCCTGCCTGTGGTCTCACTGGGTCGATCCGGCCGGCAAGGAGCCTGATCTACTGTCCTTCGCGGCGATCACCGATGACCCGGAGCCCGAGGTCGCTGCGGCCGGCCACGATCGGACGATCATCAACATTAAGCCCGAGCACGTGGATGCCTGGCTCAACCCCAATCCAGCCGACCTGAGCGCGCTCTACGCGATCTTCGACGACAAGCGGCATCCGTTCTATGAACACCGTTTGGCTGCGTAAGGGGGGAGCTTGAGCCGGGTGAGCGCGCAGGCCGCCGGGGCGATGTGCCGTGGCCCTGTTCGCCTGTTCGCCTGCTCCTCCCTCCCGGTGATGACCAGCAGGCAGAGGCGCCATTCGGGCTCTGCCGCCCCCCTGGCCCGAAAACTGGACTGGCGGAAGGGATCAGTTGATCATCTGTCGAACGGTGGCTCGATGTTCACCGACGATTTGGTCTTGGGCAGGGGGAAAGGATGACGCTGGCTTGGGCAACACTGGTTGAAGGGACGGAAACCCCTGCAGGCGACGGAATCACCGGCGCTTTACGCTGTGTCATAGAAATTGAGGATGGAGAACAAGTCGCGGCGGTCCTGAAAAGGGACACGCCCGACTTAGTGTTCGCTGAGGCACTCTGCGGCATGTTGCTCACGAAATGGGGGCTGAAGGTCCCCGCGCCGTACCTTGTCAATGAACCGGATCGGATTTCTTTTGCGAGTGCCGACGTAGGGTATCCAAACCTCAAGAAGGCACTGGGTCTCGACAGCCAGAATCTCTCTGCGAAGGAGGCTGACGAGTTGACGCGATTGGCTTTCGATGTCGTGATGTCGTTCCCCACCACTTCGCTGGCGATAGCCCTCGATGAGGCGATAGATAACAGAGATCGCAATTTGGGGAACATTCTTTGGGACGGTTCAGAAGAAGCGTGGATTGACCATGCGTTTGCGCTTGGCAACGGCGTTGCAATGCAAGATCGGAACATTCTGTGCGAGATCGCAGCCTTCAATGGGCTCGCCGATCAGAGCAGCCAGGCGGCCATAGCAAGATGGGCCTCTTTGGACCGGGACGCCGTTGCCGACGCAGCTGGTGAGATCGGCGCATTGCACGATTGCACTACCTGGCAAGATTTGGTTCTACGGCGCCTTGATACCCTCGGCATGCGGATTCTGGCGCGATTTCCGCAGCCACACGATCTCTTAGGCCAAACTCCATGAATACAATCTTGACCGAAACAGGCAGCGCCGCAGACAGCAGGGCAATGCACGCCTGGCGCCCCCTGTTCTGGGAGCCAGTGTCTGGAACTGGGGAGCGAATCCTCGCCGGGATCATATATTCCTTCGACGGTGCCCACGGAGTGTCGCGTCTGATCCGTGACGAGGTGCTGGACGGAATGTTTGGTAAGCAAGCAGGCGGAGCTCGGAAACTGATTGAGCACTCCCTAAAGTCATTCTTGGCAATGGCGAATCAACGTGAAGATGGCCTTGGCCACTTGGATCGTCCATTCATGGGCCTCTTCCCGGGTGGTGTTCGTCTGACCAGTGCCGCAACCGTACCAGCGTTGCTCAGGACGGCGGCATTGCTGTATTCCAGCATGGCTAATCTGGCTAAGCTTGAGGAACTCGACCAGTCCGATACGCCTCTTCCGGAAGAGATAAACAGGCGATTCAGCACTGAGGTGCGCGACATCGTAATCGGGCTGCGGCCGGAATTTGCAGACTATTTCGGCCGTACCGCGCAGCTGGTTCAGGGCGGTCAGCGTGTGCGCTTCGGGTTCTGCTCGCCCGGTGCCGTCATGCACTTCAGCGTCTTGCATCCTGCCCGTGTCAGCGCGAGCATTCGAGACGCACGAGCCCGCTTGTTCGAACTACAGCGTGCGCGCGAGCTCACCGGAATTGCAAATGCTGCCCTCATCGGTGCAGTGAGCCGCAACGATGATGCGACGCTTGATAGACGGCAGCGTCAGGCGGTAGATGTGGCGAGGCAGGAAATTGAGGCCGAGGCTGACGCGGCCAGTCTCCGTTTCTATCCGGTTACCTCTGCCCAAGAAGGCGCGGAGCGCGTTCTTCAAGCAGCGTGATACTGCAATGAACTTCCGCGCGGTCGTCTCAGCAGTGCGCGCGCGGCAGTTCTAGGACCGAAGTAGTGTAGTTGGGGGACAACATGTGCTGGCGCATGCCCCAGGCGGGCTTGTCCTTCCAGCCCGAAGCGCCCATCCCGGCGACGCCGCGACCGAACTTGCGGTTGATCTGGTCGAGGGTTTCCATGAGCTTGCGGTCGCCGGCGACGGCTGGTGCGAACAGATCCTGCTGGACATCCTCCGGCCGCACTAGATCAAGCAGGGCCACGCCCGCCTTCTTGTAACCGATGCCCTCCTGCAGCAGCCCGCACAGGAGGCGACGAACCATGCCCAGCACCAGCATGGTGTCGCTGGTCGCCGCCGGCAGAGCCATCGTCCGGTTGGCGGCGTGCTGTGGGAGCTCCGGGCGGAAGCTGTCCGAGTGAGCGAAGATCCACAGGCCGGAAGCGACCAGGCCGCGAGCGCGCAGTTTTTCGCAGGCGCGCACGGCGAAGGTTGCCAGTGCTTGGGCAACTGCTTCGTGGTCGTGCACCCGGTCAGCGAACGAACGGCTCACCATAATCTGCTGCCGATCCGGCTCTACTTCCTCCAGGGACATGCACGGATGGCCTTGGAGCTCGCGCTGGGTGCGCGCCAGGGTTACACCGAACTTCGCGAGGATGTCGTCCGCTGGAGCATCCCGAAGGTCAGCGGCGGTCCGGACGCCCATTGCCACCAGCTTCGGTGCCAAGCGCCGGCCGACACCCCACAGGTCTTCCACTGGGAACTTGGGCAGCAGCGCATCACGGGCTGCCCGATCGCCGAGATCCACTACGCCCGTGCCGGTCTTCGCCGCCTTGTTGGCGAGCTTGGCCAGCGTCTTTGTCGGGCCGATGCCGATGCAGTTCGGTATGCCCGTCCAGCTGTGCACCCGGGTGCGCAGCTCCTGCGCGAAGGCCTCCCGGCGGGGCACGCCTGTCAGGTCGATGAAGCTCTCATCGATGCTGTACACCTCCACGCGCGGCGCTGCCTCCCGCAGGATGGAAACTACCCGAGCGCTCATGTCGCCGTAGAGGCCGAAGTTCGCCGATCGCATCTGCAGGCCGTGCCGCCGGACCAGATGCTTCATCTCGTGGGCCGGCTGCCCCATCTTGATGCCCAAGGCTTTGGCCTCGGCCGAGCGCGCGATCGCGCAGCCGTCGTTGTTGCTCAGTACCACCAGCGGCACGCCGCGCAGCGCCGGCTGGAACACGCGCTCGCAGCTGGCGTAGAAGTTGTTGCCGTCAACGAGTCCGAACATGGCCGCTCCGGCGCTTGATCTGGCGGACGACCCCCACGACGGCGAACACCTCAACCTCGGTGGGTTGCTCGAGCACGATGGGCGAGAAGTCGGGGTTGGCCGAGTGCAGCTCCATGTGGCTCTCGAACAGCTGCAGCACCTTGCAGCTGGGCTGGTTTCCGTCCCAGATCGCAATGACCAGATCACCGGCCTGCGGAGTAACCGACCGGTCCACCACCAAGATGTCCCCGTCGCTCACGCCGGCGCCACTCATGGACCAGCCATCGGCGCGGTAGAGAAAGGTCGCGGCCGGGTTGCGCACCAGCAGGCGGTGCAGGTCGATGGCCTCGTCCATGAAGTCGTCGGCCGGCGACGGGAAGCCCAGTCGGGCGCGCGCTGCTGCCAGGGGCACGAACTGGGCCGGGCCGTCTATCAGGGCTGGGCCGACGGGCACGGCCAGGGTATGGGGGTAGGGGAGGGAGTGCATGGGCGTACTCTGCGAGCGGCATGTCTCACAATTCGAGACGGCCCGCATGTTAGTACAATTACTAACTGTTGATCGTGAATCGTAGTGTCCCTGTTCCTGAACGCATATCGCTGTCGGGCCGCCCGCGCGAGGCCAGTCGCGGATTGCGCGACGGCGGTTCTGCATCCTGTAGCCATGGCGAATTGGCGGAAGGATCGCGCCTCACTGGAGGCTAAGGCTGCGGCTCAGCTGCAGCAGGCGACAGATCTCGAACGAGACGTGACAGGCAGTTGGCGTGCCCGTGCCCGCCGCCGGCAGAGCGCGCAGCGACTTCGGGCGACGGCCAGCGGGCATCAACGTGCTGCCCACCGGTTGGCGGGTTTGGATCTGCCAGATGACCTGCCGTTCTAACGGCCCAGTCCGTTTAGCATCGGCACCACCGTTGCACCTGCACCGGTGAGCAGTTCGAACAGCGCCTCTACAGCAGCGCGCTTCTCTGCGTCGTACTCGAAGAAGTTGTAGTGCCGCTTCTGGACGCCGCTCAGGCCGTGGGATTGGAGGTGGCCACGGACCTCTTCGGACATCCCCAGCGCGGCGAGCCGCGTCTCCACCGTGCGGCGCAGGTCACCCGGCGTGCACGGCGATGCCAGCTCACCGGCGGTCACCATGTTTGCCACGACCGGGTCCATGATTCCTCGCAACTCGTCATAGGTGGCGGGCGTCTTCCCGGCGGTGAGCGAGAACAGGTGTGGCCCGTCACCATCTCCTCGCAGGGTGGCGAGATCCATGGCCATCCGTGGGAGCAAGGGCACCAGATGTACTCGAGGGAGCCGGCGCCGGCCCTTGATGTCGAGCAGGCGCACGGACCCGGTACCAGTGTCTGCGTCGTGAGCGTGATCTGACCATTGCAACCGGATCAGCTGTGCGATGCGCTGGCCGCCGGTCAGTAGGTGGAAGCGCAGGAGCGCGCCCTGCCGTCCGGGTATGGCCTCGATCCTTCGCCAGTACGCGCGAAGCTCGGCCACCGAAAGCACCCGGTCGCGCGGCTGCCCGCTGTCGAGGGTCGCAAGGTCGCGCGCTGGGTTCCTGGATACGTTGAGCGCGCGCAGTGCGTCAGGGGCAGCCGCATCCTGCTTGGCCGCGATCGCCGCCGCATAGGCCGCCCGCAGGTACGAACGGATCTTGCCGCCCTCGCGCAGCTTCTTGCCGCGGACCATGCGCGACAGGATAGGGAGCAGATCATCCAACTCGAGCTCAGAAGCGGGACGCGCCCACAGGGCCGGCCACGGTTCTTCGATGTGGCGCCTGATCGCAGCGCGGGTAGCTGCAGCGGAGACCTTGCCGGCATCCTCCAAGCTCTGGGCGTAGGCCATCATCAGCGCGCCCAGGGTTGCTCCGGAGCGGCGCGTCGATTCGGCCATGGCGTCGGCCTTCGCGCGTTCCGCTGCAGCTGCCTCGGCCGCGATCGCGTCGCGCAGGTCCCGTTCGCCGGCTTGATATCGGCGGGACAACGCCGCTGCTGACTCGCGTGCCGCGGTCAGTGCCAGGCCGGTGCCGATCAGCAGGCGGTCCCGCTGGCCGTTGGCCTTGGTGTATCGGTAGTAGAACCGCAGCTGCCCACCTGCAAGCTTGCGAACGTCCAGGCAGCCCGCTCCGCGCGGGGCCGGATCGGAGGCCCATTCGCCCGCCGGCAGAGCGGCGAGCCCCTTCGCTGTAAGCATTCCCTTCATTGCGCCCATTGGTGACCGCTCGGTGACCGTTTGTCCGTGGAAAGAGGTGGACGATGATGGGCGCAGGTGGTCGCATAGCCTGAGAAAATCAACCACTTAGCTTAAAACGGGGCCGCTCATGGAAGGTCATGGAAGCCCTATAGAGGCCTCATAATCCTTTGGTTCCAGGTTCGAATCCTGGTGGGCCCACCATCGAATCAGGCACTTGGCATCAACCGCACTGCCGATTCGCAGGTGCGACAGCTTCTTCCATAGTCACGGCGACGCACTTCTTTTGTTGAGAAGGTGATTTGCGAGTTCCTTGCCGCGGCGCAATTGGGCGCCGTCCAGACCAGCTGCGGCATTGTTCAAGAACGAGGCGCCATAGCGACTTGAACCTGTGCGGAAGTATGCTTCCGCGTATGCATAGGCCATGACCGGGTCTTTCGAGGCCAATGTGCCGTTCTTGTAGATGTCGCTCAAACGCACATATGCGTTCGATTCGCCGGCCGCTCCCGCGGACTCGAGGAATCTAACGGTGTTCTGCTTGTAGTCACGGATCAGATCCGGATCCAGCGAGTTATGTTCGTCTTCAAAAATCCTCGAAGCGTATAGCGCGTAATCGAGCTGGGCGCGGATGTTTCCATGCTCGGCGGCATGGGTGATCGCGGTGAACACCTCTTCACGACTCAGCGGCTCAAGCCAAAGATCCTTGCAGAGCTCGTCGGTCGTACTCCTGACGTGACCCGTGGTGGCGGAGGCCTCGCGATCAATCTGACAACGCAGATTTGTTTCAACCAGTTCGTATGTCGTCGTGGCACTGGCATCGTTCCTGACAACGCGACAATCATGACAGACGCCACTACAACTACCTTGCGTTTCATCGTGTATCCGGTCCCCTGAAAACCCAGCGTCGGCTGAGCTTAGATTTATAAGGCATCTGCTGCTCTCAGCATGCTGCGGCCAGGATCAGATGCCAACACCCATGAGCCCGTGGGCAGTGCGTCATTGAAGGTTTCACCGGAAACTTCTGTCGCGACGTCCTGCACTGGGCATGAAATCGCATGGAATAGGAATATACAAAAATAGAAGCACGGCACATTTCGTTTTTGTTAAGTGTGTGTCAACTATCGTTCCGCCCCGGTTTGCGGCGCCAGTAATGGCTTCACCGATTTCGCGATTTAGTTTTTCGCATCGCTTCATGTGCGCTTGCCGGTCGTGCGGCGCAGCTTTCCATCGGCCACGTGTCGATGGCTTTCAGAGAGGTTGATTCATGAAGTTTCTCATTATCCCGGCAGCCCTTGCCGCGACATTACTTGTGTCCGGATGCACAACCAGCAGCTGGATCCAGGCGGCCGGTGGCGTGATGCAGGCAAAGGATGACTATGACAAGCAGGCGCGCAACCAGCGCATCCGCGACGCCAACGCGGCGGCAGCGCGTGCGCGCCGGCAGTGAGCGCCGCCCCCATGACCAAGGCGATCCTGCTGGCGTGTGGTGTCTGCGCGGGTCTGTCCGCATGCATGCCCAGCGTTCTTCAATATGACCGCGGCAATCCGGTCGTGATCAGTTCGCTGCAGCAGGGGGCGACCCGCGAGTCAGTCCTGAGCGCCGCGGGACGGCCGCTGGATGCAATGGTGGTGCCCGGCATCAACGGCGTCTGCTACAACTATCTCCTGCGCAACCGCGGCAACACCTCGCCCTACTATGTGGTCTTCAACGCGCAGGGGCGCGTCGTCAACGCAGGCTATATCGCCTGCGAGAAGGCTCTCGCCGCGGGGTACCTGGATTCCAGTGAGCCAATCAAGCCGCGCTACTGATTGAACGACAACGCGATGCGCACGCGCGTCATCGCAACAGCGATGGCGCCTGGTCGATCCGCCACGCGCCATTCAACGCGAGCACCACCGCGAACCTTCCGCACAGCAACACGTCGGCCTCGTTGTTCTCGCGCAGGTAGCGATCCGCCCCCGGCAGCATGAGTACCTCCACATCGCCGATGAAGTCATGCCGCTCGTGATGCCGGGCGCGCACCATCACGCGATACGGCCCGCGAAGTGTGCGCACTACCGGCCGGCTGCCTGCGGCCCGTGTCGCCTTGATCAGATCGATCACGTTCCCGCGCGGCATGCGCCAAACGATGCGCTCGGGTTGGCCGAACCACTCCAGCGCTTTCGCCTCGCGGGTGTGCAGTGCGCGCGTGGGTGGCATGCGACCTAATGCCAGTGCTGCGCGGCGGCTGCGCAACGCACTCCACAGCATGCTGCCTACGATGAACAGCGCGGCGGCCATCAGGTACACGAACACCAGCCCGAACCACGGTGAGCTGTTGGGGATACCGAACAGCATGGCAAAGAAGATGAGCAGCAATACCCCCGTGATCCACTCGACCGTGTTGTTTCTTGTCGCCATGCCGGATCCCTTGAGTCACCCCGCAATACCCGGGGAGCCGGCCATTCTGACCCGGCAGGGGGCGCTCGTCAGCGGTTGGGTGACTTCTTTCGCAGGCTGAGGACGACGATGGCGATCACCGCTGCGATGGCGACCGGGATGAGCATCAAGCCGCCGATGATGATCCAGTGGTAGATACTGAAACTGCCCATGCGTAAGACCTTCCGTTGGTTGCTTCAATCCTACTATTTTTGTCCGTAGGCGGCATCGGGAACTGGGTGCTGGAGCCCATAAGCCGGAAAGAACGCTCGCACAGCGCCTTTGGACCCCTATGCCATCCGGCACGTGGCCGGCGCCGCATCTGCCTGCTAGAAAGGCTGTCACGGACTTCCCCGGGGGTGATGCATGAAGCAACGCGTGTTGTCGGCCTGCGTGATGGCCCTGACCCCGTTCTGCGCCCAGGCGCAGATCGACCTGGCGAACCTGGACAAGGACATGGTCGGCCCACGCACCGACGTCCTCGTGCTGGGCAGCGTCCACCTCAGCGAGCACGAGGCCTTCGATCCCAAAGCACTGTATCCGCTGCTGGACAGGCTCGCAGCCTTCAAGCCCGGCTACATCACCATCGAAGCCATCAGCGGCGAGCAGTGTGACCTGGCCAAGCGCCATGCGGCGGTCTACGGCGATGACTACTGCGCCAGCACGGAGACCGCGAAGACCGCTACGGGGCTGGATGTGCCTGCCGCGATCGTGCAGGTCAACAAGACGTTCGCAACCTGGCCGGCGTCGCCCACGCCTGCGCAGCGTCGCCAACTGGCCGCCCTGTTCCTTGCCGCTGGCGAACGGGCGTCTGCGTACGTGCAGTGGCTGCAGCTGCCCGTGGCCGAGCGACGCGCGGGCGATGGCCTGGATGGCACCCTGGTCGAGCTGCTCAAGCAGATTCAAGCGCGCAAGAACGAGAGCTACCAGATCGCCGCGGTCCTGGCCGCGCGGCTCGGCCTGCAGCGCGTGTACGCGGTCGACGACCATACCGGTGACAATCATCAGATCGCGGACCGCAAGGCGTTCAGCGCGGCGCTCCAGCAGGCGTGGAGTGGGTATGGCCCCACGTTCGATGCCATGACGGAACGCGAAGCGGCCTTCATCGCGTCCAACGATCTGCTCTCGCTGTATCGCAGCGTCAATGAGCCCGCGGCGCTGCAGGTGCTCGCCGAGTCCAACGTGCGCCCGACGCTGGCCGCCGTGTCACCGCAGCACTACCCTCAGATCTGGGTGCAGGGCTGGGAGATCCGCAATCTGCGCATGGTCGCCAACATTCTCGAGGTCGTGCGCGACCACCCGGGCTCCCGCGTGCTCTCCATCGTCGGCGCTTCGCACAAGCCTTGGTTCGATGGTTGGCTGGGGCAGGTCTCGGGGGTGGATATCGTGGATGCACAGGACGTTCTCAAGGAGTAGGAGGACACCGCCCGCGGCCCCCTCCACGCTGCCTCAGAACCGATAGCCGATTTCCGCACCGACGATGCGCGGGCGGTCGATGGGACCGTAGTAGTTGCCGTCACGGCCGAACGCCAGGTTGTCGAAGATCAACCCGTTGATGCGCCGCTTGTTGGTCAGGTTGTCGACGTACACGCGCGTGCTCCACGGCCCGGTTTCATAGCCGAGCTGCACGCCGAGGATGGCCACCGCCGGTTGGTAGGCGCGATTGCGTTCGTCCAGCGCCATGCGGCCATTGAACGAGGATTCCACGCGCGCGAACAGCCCGGAGCGATGCTGGTAGCGTGCGGCAAGGTAGGCCGTGTACTGCGGGGTGAGTTTGACGTCGTTGCCGGCCAGGCTTTCATTGGCGCCGACGAACAGCTTGCGGTACTCGGCGTCCACGTAGCCCGCGTTGGCGGTCAGCGTCAGGCCCGGCAGGACCTCCAGCGCGCCTTCCAGCTCCACACCGCGCGAGCGGATGGACGCATCCGAGCCGACATAGTCCGAGGAGATCGGCCGGCCGTTGGCATCGGTCGCCAACTGGATCTCCTGCCAGTTGTCCGAGGTGATGTGGAACACCGCGCCACCGATATGCCCGCGCCCGTTGAGCACGTTCATCTTGAAGCCGAGCTCGTGGCTCCACATCATTTCCGATTCGTAGCGCAGCACTTTGTCGTTGACCACATCGCTCTGCGCGGCCGCCAGATTGAAGCCGCCCGGAATGTAGCCCTTGGCGGATGCGGCGTAGAACGAGAGCGTGTCGCTGGCGTCGTAGCGCAGTGAGACGCGCGGGAGCGTGGCGGTGAACGTATGTGCGAGTTCGGCATCGCGATAGAACACCAGCCCGCCCGGGCCCAGATCGAGCGTGCCTTCGCGCTGGCGGGTGGAACGTTTGGCCTGCTCATGGCGCAGCCCCAGACTGGCGGTCAGTTTCGGCAGTGAGGGCGGGGTGTAGCTGGCCGTGCCGAACACGCTGTAGTCCTGGCCATCCGAGCCCTGCAGCGGGGCGAGGTCATAACTGCCCAGGCCACGTAACGGTGGGCCGACCAAGGTGCCGAGGATGGAGTCCTTGTGGTGCCGGTAGGTGGAGATGCCGGCGATGTAGGTCAGCGCTTGATCGCTGGGGGAGCTGAAACGCAGTTCGCCGTTCCAGCTGTGCTGCTTGTCGTAGATGCGGCCTGCCAATGCCGGCGTCGCAGTCATGTCGAAATCGTAGCCGGCGGAGGTGTCTTCCTCTTGGCGGTAGGACAGTGCCGCGTCCAGCGTGCCACCGGACAATTGCCATTGCGCGCTGGTCCCGGCCACGGTTTCATTCTTGGTGGTGCGCTTGGGCGCATCGTTGATGTAAGTGAAGTCACCGGTACGACGGCCGCCGTTGTAGAGATCGCCGTAGGTACGGTTATACAGGCCGACATCCAGCGGCAGGTACTCGTACTCGAACATCCCGGGTGCACGCGTGCCGAGGTGATAGGCGATCGCATTGATGGCCAGCGTATCGGTCGGCTCCCAGCGCAGCTTGCCCTGCAGATAGGTTTCCTTGACCTTGCCTTTGACGCCGTTGAAGGGCGTGAGGTTCTTGAGGTGGCTGTCTTCATCCGAGGCCATGAAGGCCACCGAGCCGAACAACCGGTCGCTGTTGCCCAGCGCGCCGCCGAGGAAACCATCCACGCTGCTGCCGTGGCCGTTGCCGAACGAGGTGACGCCGACATTGACCTCGCCCTCGGTGGTTGCAGACGGTGCACGCGTGCGCACCAGTACCAGGCCGGATTCGCTGTTGGCGCCGTAGAGCGTGCCCTGCGGCCCGCGCAGGATCTCCACCGACTCCACATGGTTCAACACCGCGTTGCTCAGCTCGCGGAACGGAATGCCATCGATATAGACCGAGGCCCGGTTGACCAGAAACGGGTTGGACTCGATGCCGCGGATGGAGATGAACATGTCGCTGAGCTGGCCCATCACGTTGAACTTCACGTTGGGGGCCAGCTTGTCCAGGTCGCGGAACTCGGTGACGTGCGCTTCTTTGAGTGCTTCGCGGTTGAGCACGGTGACTGACATGTCGCTCTTGAGGTATGGGGTATCGCGTTTGCTGCCGGTCACCATGATGCCGTCCAGCTCGGTGGCCTTGGCGGCCGGGGTGGATTGGGCCTGGGCGGGCGCACTGGGCAGCAACTGAAGCGCGGCGAGCACGGCGCCGGCAAGTACAGCGTGTTTCACGAGGAGCCTCTGGGGTGGTGGCGCGCACCACGGTGATGGGGAGGAATCGCAAATGTTATTGTGTAACAATCAGGTGCCGCTGCTCCATTTCCGGAGCGGCCGCTCCAGAACGGGACACCCGATGACCTGCGCCTTTTCCTCACCAACGACTGCCGTGGCTGCACGCGTGGCGTCCGAAAGTGGCGGTCCGCTGGACGCGTGCGTGGGCAATGCCGACGGCTCGGTGCTGATGCTCCGCCATACGTTCGCCGCGGCGCAGGGCGCGATGGGTGAGGGCAGTGCGTTGCGCATCGGGCTGCTCACTGCCGGCGGCGGCACCCTGTATCAGCGCACGGCGCTCGGACGCATCGCGCAGCCTTGGCGCGCAGGCGCGTTCAATGTGGTGTTGCCGGACTGCCCGGGCGAATTCCGCAGCCCAGGGCTGGCGCTGCTGGGCCTGGCGATCGACGCGCGGCATCTGCAGGGTCGCGGTGTGCGCGTGGAGCAGCTGCATTGGGCGGCGTCGGCGCTGCAGGAGGACCCGGTGATCGCCTCGGTGATGGGGGCGTTGTGGCACTGCGCCGAAGCACATGCCGGTTCTGCCGCGTTCTTTGAGCACGGTGTCGATCTGGTGCTGAAGCGGTTGGCGGGGCTGCCGGTTGCGGCGCCCGCGACGCGACGCGCGTTGTCGCCGACGCACCTCAAGCGCGTGCAGGAACTGATCGATGCCCATCTCGGCGACGATCTGGGCGTTGCCCGCATGGCGCAGGAAGTCGGGCAGGAGGCCAGCGGATTCAGCCGCGGCTTCCGGATCGCAACCGGCATGACGCCTTACGCGTACCTCACGTGGCGCCGGATGGAGGCGGCCAAGCCGATGCTGCTGGCCGGCCGCAGCGTCACCGAGGTCGCCCTGGCGATGGGCTATGCCAACCCCGGCAAGTTCGCCGCGGCGTTCCGGCGGGTGACCGGGCAGGCACCGTCGCGCTGGGCAGGCAACGCGCGAGGTGAACTGGCGGCCCGTGTTTGAGACCATCGGAGGACTGCGCTATCCTGCGCGCCGCTTCCGCTGCCCCGGCAGGACCCCTGTGATGACGCCACCCTGATACCGCGTTGACGACGCGCCGGCCTCTGCGCTGGCTCAGGGAGTGCTTTGTCTTCATCACACAACGCGCCGTGCGCATCGCCGGTGCGTGGAGTCTGTCCATGTCTGTGTCCTACCCGCTGCGCCAGCAATGGCTCGGCAACATCCGCGGTGATCTGCTGTCCGGCGCCGTGGTTGCCCTCGCGCTGATTCCCGAAGCGATCGCCTTTTCCATCATTGCCGGGGTCGACCCCAAGGTTGGCCTGTACGCCTCGTTCTGCATCGCGGTGGTCACCGCCATCGCCGGTGGCCGGCCGGGCATGATCTCCGCCGCCACCGGCGCGATGGCGCTGGTGATGGTCGATCTGGTCCGCGACCACGGCCTGCAGTACCTGTTGGCTGCGACGATCCTGGCCGGACTGCTGCAGATCGTCGCGGGCGCGCTCAAGCTCGGTGCACTCATGCGCTTCGTCTCGCGCTCGGTGATCACCGGCTTCGTCAACGCGTTGGCCATCCTGATTTTCCTGGCGCAGTTGCCCGAGCTGATCGGGATGCCATGGACGGTGTACGCCGTGTGCGCGGCCGGCCTGGCGATCATCTATCTGCTGCCGCTGCTGACCCGGGCGGTGCCCTCACCGCTGGTGGCGATCGTGGTGCTGACCGCGCTGTCGATCTGGCTGGGCCTGGACATCCGCACCGTCGGCGACATGGGTGCGCTGCCGGACAGCCTGCCGACCTTCCTGCTCCCCGATGTGCCGCTCACCTGGGAGACCCTGCGCATCCTGCTGCCGGTCTCGGCCACGCTGGCGGTAGTCGGTTTGCTGGAGTCGATGATGACCGCGCAGATTGTGGAAGACATGACCGACACCCCCAGCCAACGCAACCGTGAGTGCGCCGGGCAGGGCCTGGCCAACATCACCGCCGGGCTGTTCGGCGGCATGGGCGGCTGCGCGATGATCGGGCAGTCGGTGATCAATGTGTCCTCCGGCGGCCGTGGCCGGTTGTCCTGCCTGGTGGCGGGCGTGCTGTTGCTGCTGCTGGTGGTCTACGGCGCGGATTGGGTCCGGCAGATTCCGATGGCCGCGCTGGTCGCGGTGATGATCATGGTCAGCATCGGCACCTTCCACTGGCGCTCGTTCGCCGAGTTCCGGCTGCATCCGAAAAGCTCCTCGGTGGTGATGCTGGGCACGGTGGTCGTCACCGTGGCCACGCACGATCTGGCCAAGGGGGTGCTGACCGGCGTGCTGCTGTCGGCGCTGTTCTTCGCCCGCAAGGTGGGACGGATGCTGGACATCGCCGAGGCCGACACGGCCGACGGCACCCGTGTCTACACGGTCAGCGGGCAGGTGTTCTTCGCCTCGGCCGGGCAGTTCGCGGCGGCCTTCGACCTGCTGCAGGTGCCTGAGCGCGTGACCATCGATCTGAGCAGTGCGCACTTCTGGGACCTCAGCGCCGTGGGCGCGCTGGAACGGGTGACCGGCAAACTGCGCGCACGCGGGGCGCAGGTGGAGGTGATCGGACTCAACGCGGCCAGCCAGACGCTGGTGGAGCGGCTGGGGCGCGGCGAGCGTGGTGCGGGCGTTCACTGAACACGGTCAGGAAGCCGCGCTAAACATCGCGCCGATCACGCCGTTATCCAGCTGAGTCCCTTCTCTGGGCCAGCGCCGTCACGGTGCGGGCAGGCGGCATCTCCACAGGGCAGGGCGGTGGCACCGTGGCGTACGACGCGGTGACCCCCAGCACAGGACCAGCGCAGCCGGGAGTGGCGGCGGGCTGCCTGTGCTGATCCGACGTTGCATCGATCCCTGCTGGCCGCGCCGTGATTGCACCGCGTGCGTGCCGGCCCGCAATGGACTGCGTGTCTCCGTGGCGGCGCGTGACTGCGTCCGCCGGTATGCCCTTTTTCCGGAACCGCCCCCATGCCCGTGTCCCGCCCCACTGCTTCCACGCGCCCTGGCAGCATCGCCAACCGACTGATGCTGGGTACGGCGTTGATCGCCATGCTCTGCTTCGGTGTCACCGCTGCCATCAGCTATCGCGAAGCAAGCGCGTCGCTGGTGGATGCCTCCCGCCACACCATGCAGAGCGAGGCCCAGGCCGAAGCGCTGCGGGTGAGTGGTGATCTCTCCAGTGCTTTCGCCACCAGCCAGGCGCTGGCGCAGAACCTGCTGGTGCAGCGCGCTGCGGGAACGCTGTCGCGGGCGACGGTGTCTGCGGTGATCCACCAGCAGGTGCAGGTGCACCCGGAATGGGTGGGCTTCGGCACGTTGTGGGAACCCGACGCCTTCGATGGCAAGGATGCCGAGTTCGTCGGCGCCGAGGCACACGATGATACCGGCCGGTTCATGAGCTACTGGGCCTGGCACGACGGCGCGCCGATGCAGGATGCGCTGACCGGCTATGACGTGCCCGGCGATGGCGACTGGTATCTCAAGCCGAAGGCGCTCAAGCGGCAGACCGTCGCCGAGCCCTACACCTACGAGATCGGCGGTCAGAAGGTGCTGATGACCACGCTGTCCACCCCGGTGATCGACCAAGGGACGTTTGTTGGTGCGGTGACGGTGGACTTCGCGCTGGCCGCATTGCAGAAGCACCTGGCCGCGCTGCGGCCCATGGAGGAAGGCCATGTGGAACTGATCTCGCCCGGCGGGATCGTGCTGGCCGCGAAGGACGCCAGCGAGATCGGCAAGCGCCGCGAGGATGCGCTGACCACGCAGGTACTGGCGGCGGTCAAGGCAGACAAGACCTTTGATGCCTTCGAACCGGATGCGGCAGGCAACGTGAAGACCTACGTGCCGCTGCGCATCGGCGGCAGCGAAGAGCATTTCGCGCTGGGTGTGATCGTGCCGCATGCGCTGATCACTGCGCAGGCACGTGCGCTGCTGTGGATCATCCTGGCCGTTGGTCTGGGTGCGGCACTGGTGCTCAGTGGCAGCGTGTACGTGTTGCTGCGCCGACAGGCGATCCGCCCGCTGGCCGATGCGGTCCGGCTCTCGGCCGACGTCGCCGAGGGACGTCTGGATACGCCGCTGCCGCCCGCGCGCAATGATGAGGTCGGCCGGCTGCTTGAATCGATGCAGCGCATGCGCAGCCAGCTGCGCGCAGTGATGGCCGCGCAGGGTGAAATGGCCCAGCGACACGAGGCGGGTGAGCTGAGCTACCGCATGGACGCGCAGACCTTCCCGGGCGAGTACGGCAAGATGGTGGAAGACACCAACCAGCTGGTGGGCGCCAACATCGCGGTCACGCGTCGCCTGGTCGAAGTGATGCAGCGCTACGCGGTCGGTGACCTGAGCCCGGACATGGACCGCCTGCCCGGCGAGCAGGCCGCCTTTACTGCTGCAATGGATACCACCAAGGCCAACCTGCGCGCCATCAATACCCAGATCGGGGATCTGGCCGGGGCGGCGGCGGTGGGTGATTTCAGCCAGCGTGGGGATGTGGTGCGCTTTGACCACGACTTCCGCGCGATGGTCGAAAACCTCAACACCATGATGCAGGTCAGCGATGACAACCTGCAGCAGATTTCCGCGCTGCTGCGTGCCATTGCCGCGGGTGATCTCACGGCGCGCATGCGCGGTGAGTTCCATGGCGTGTTCGCGCGGATGCGTGACGATGCCGATACCACGGTAGCGCAGTTGACCGACATCGTCGGCCGCATCCAGCAGGCCACCGGCAGCATCAACCTCGCCGCCGGCGAGATTGCCGCAGGCAACAGCGACCTGTCGCGCCGCACCGAGCAGCAGGCTGCCAGCCTGGAAGAGACCGCCGCATCGATGGAAGAACTCACCTCCACGGTTCGCCAGAATGCAGACCACGCGGTGCAGGCCAACCAGCTCGCCGCCGGCGCTGCCGAGGTGGCTTCGCAGGGCGGTGTGGTGGTCGGCCAGGTGGTGACCACCATGGCGGGCATCGAGGCCTCGTCCAAGCGCATTGCCGAGATCATCTCGGTGATCGACGGCATCGCGTTCCAGACCAACATCCTGGCGCTGAACGCTGCGGTGGAAGCCGCCCGTGCCGGCGAACAGGGCCGGGGTTTCGCGGTGGTGGCCACCGAAGTACGCGCACTGGCGCAGCGCTCCGCCGGGGCGGCCAAGGAGATCAAGACCTTGATCGACGACTCGGTCACCCAGGTCAGCGCGGGCTCGGCCCTGGTGCAGACCGCCGGCCGTACGATGGAAGAGATCGTCACCGGCGTGCGCCGGGTCAACGACATCATGGCCGAGATCTCGGCAGCCTCGAAGGAACAGTCCGCCGGTATCGAACAGGTCAACCAGACCATCACCCAGATGGACGAGACTACCCAGCAGAATGCCGCGCTGGTGGAGGAAGCGACGGCGGCCGCGCGCGCGATGGAAGAGCAGGCGCAGCAGCTGGGCACGGCGGTGGCGATCTTCCGCCTGCAGGCCAGTGCGGCGGCGGCGGGCACACCGGCGCGTCGTGCCACCCCCGCGCGGACCGCTGCGCGCGTGCCTGCGGCGGCACTGGTCGGCGAGGACTGGCAGACCTTCTGATCCGGACCGGCGCGCCGGTGCCAACGGCGCGCCGGCAGGGCCGGTTCACCCGGTGCTCACCGCCGGGCGTTGGTAATCGGCGCTATTCTGTTTGCCGATGGTGAGCACATGACCTCTCGTTCCGACCGGCTCGGCCTGACCGCGTTGACTGCCCTGGTGGTCGGATCGATGATCGGCGCCGGCATTTTCTCGCTGCCACAGAACATCGCGCGCAGCGCCGGCCCGGGTGTGGCCTTGATCGGCTGGATGATCAGCGGCCTGGGCATGTTGATGCTGGCCTTCGTGTTCCAGAACCTGGCCAACCGCAAGCCCGAGCTGGATACCGGTATCTATGCGTACGCGCGCGCCGGGTTCGGCGATTACATCGGCTTTTCCGCGGCGTGGGGCTACTGGGTCTGCTCGCTGCTCGGCAATGTCAGCTACTTCGTGCTGATCTTCAGCGGCCTGGGCTATTTCGTGCCGGCCTTCGGCGAGGGCAATACCTGGCAGGCGGTGGCATGCGCCTCCGTGCTGCTGTGGGCGATGCACGCAATGATCCTGCGTGGCATCCGCCAGGCCGCCCTGGTCAATGCGGTCGTCACTGTCGCCAAGATCGTGCCCATCGTGGTGTTTCTGATCATCGCCGCCGTGGGCTTCAAGGCCGATATCTTCACCGGCGAGTTCTGGGGCACGGCGGAACTGGGCAGCCTGGGTGAGCAGCTGCGGGGCATGATGCTGATCACGGTCTGGGTGTTCATCGGCATCGAGGGTGCCAGCATCTACTCGCGGCGCGCGGCCAAGCGTTCGGATGTCGGGCGCGCGACGATCATCGGGTTTGTGTGCGTGCTCGCGCTGCTGATGCTGGTCAATCTGCTGTCGATGGGCGTATTGCGCCAGGAGGCGCTGGCACAGGCGCGCAATCCCTCGATGGCCTTCGTGCTGGAGGCCATCGTCGGGCCCTGGGGCGCCACGTTGATCATCATCGGCATGATCGTCTCGGTGCTGGGGGCATTGCTGGCATGGGTGCTGCTGTGCGCCGAAGTGCTGTACGCGGCAGCGGGGGATGGCACGATGCCGGCGTTCCTCGGGCGCGAGAACGCACGGCAGGTGCCCGCCAACGCGCTGTGGCTCACCAACGGGCTGATCCAGCTGTTTCTGATCATCACCCTGTTCAGTGCAGGCACCTATACCAGCCTGGTGCTGCTGGGGGCATCGATGAGCCTGGTGCCGTATCTGTTCTCGGCCGGTTACGGTGCATTGCTGGCGCTGCGCGGGGAAACCTATGGCGGACAGCCCGGGCTGCGGGTCCGCGATCTGCTGGTGGCCGGTCTGGCCACGGTATACGCGCTGTGGCTGGTCTATGCCGGTGGGCTGTCACAGGTGCTGCTGTCGGTGTTGCTGTACGCCCCGGGCATTGCCATGTTCGCGGCCGCCAAGCACCAGCATGGGCAGCAGCTGTTCACCCGGGCCGAGCAGGTGATCGTGGCGGCCGTGATCGTCGTTGCCGGCTGGGCGGCGTGGGGCCTCTACCAGGGTCATCTGCACCTGGCATGACCGCGCCGGATCGGCTCAGCCTTCCCGGTTGCCGCGCGCCACCAGTTCGGTCAGCAGATCGATCTGCTGTTGTTGCTGTTGCAGGACCTGCAGCAGGATCTGGTTGCTGACCGTATCGACCTTCTCGTGCAATGCCATGATCTCCAGTTCGGCCTTGAGGTTCACTTCGTAATCGTAGCTGGCCATGCGCCGGTCTTTTTCCGCCTGGCGGTTCTGGCTCATCATGATCACGGGCGCCTGGATCGCGGCCAGCATCGACAGCATCAGGTTGAGGAAGATGTAAGGGTAAGGATCGAACGCGGTCGCACCGAGCACCTCGGTGTTGAGCACCACCCAGATCAGCAGGGCTGCGCCGAACAGCAGGATGAAGCGCCACGAGCCGCCGAACCGCGCGACCTGGTCGGCCAGCCGTTCGCCGAAGGTGGATTGCTCGGCCAGGCGCTGGTTGGGATCGTCGATGACCGCCTGGCGGCCGATGACGCGTTTGGCGATCGCGTCCAGGTCATGGGTCTGGCGGCCCAGCCACCGGGCGGCTTTTTCCAGTCGTTCGCTGTTGGGATGCGTGGACATTGCGGACTCCGGCGGACAGGTGCGGGCAGGGTGAGCCGCGGTGGGAGAACGCGTGGTGATGATGTGGCTGCTTCACGCTCCGTCGGAGGCTGCCGGTGGTGGCTGGAAACCGCGACGCCCAAGCCGCAGCGCCAGATGGACCAGCACGATCAACACCGGCACCTCCACCAGCGGCCCGATCACGGCGGCGAACGCGACCGGTGAACCCAGCCCGAAGGCTGCAATCGCTACGGCGATGGCCAGTTCGAAGTTGTTGCCGGTCGCGGTGAAGGCGATGGCGGTGGTGCGCGGATAGTCGCGTGCGATCCAGCGGCCCATGAAGAAGCTCAGCAGGAACTGCACGAAGAAGTAGATCGTCAGCGGCATGGCGATGCGTACCGCATCCAGCGGAATGCGCACCAGATCGCCGCCCTTGAGGCTGAACATCGCCACGATGGTGAACAGCAGTGCGATCAAGGTGACCGGGCTGATGGCGGGCAGGAAGCGCGTTTCATACCAGTCAGCCCCGCGCACCCGCAGCAGCAGCCGTCGCCCGAGATAGCCGGCCGCGAAGGGAATGCCCAGATACACCAGCACCGCGCCGGCGATGGTCCATGTGCTGACATCGATCACGCTGCGCTGCAGCCCGAACAACGGCGGCAGCACGGTCAGGAACAGCCACGCATAGACGCTGAAGAAGGCGATCTGGAACAGCGAGTTGAACGCGACCAGGCCGGCCACGTACTGATTGTCGCCGCGCGCCAGCTGGTTCCAGACCAGCACCATGGCGATGCACCGGGCCAGCCCGATCAGGATCAGCCCGGTCATGTACTCCGGGCGGTCGTGCAGGAACAGCGCGGCCAGCGCGAACATCAGCACCGGCCCCACCACCCAGTTCTGCAGCAGCGACAGCGCCAGCACGCGCTTGTCGGCAAAGACGGCGGGCAGCGCCTCGTACTTCACCTTGGCCAGGGGCGGGTACATCATCAGGATCAGGCCGGCGGCGATCGGCAGGTTGGTGCCGCCGATGGTCATGGCGTCCAGCGCGGCGGGCAGGCCGTCGAACAGGGTGCCCAGGGCCACGCCAACCGCCATCGCCGCGAAGATCCACAGGGTGAGCCAGCGGTCCAGGAAGGACAGGCGTGGCGTGGCAGGTGTCGTCATCGCGATGGGCCCGGCAACCAACGGATCAGCACGACGGCGCGCATGGGCCAGCGGAACCGCAGTCCGCCTCGCCGGCGCAGCAGTTCTCGGTGAGGTAGCCGATCAGGCCGTTCATCGCCTCGAAGTCGGCGCGGTAGCAAATGCTGCGCCCACGCGGCTCGGCGCTGACCAGGCCCGCCGCGCTCAGTTCCTTGAGGTGGAAGGACAGCGTGGCACCGGGCAGGCCGAGGTCGGCGGCGATTTCCCCGGGCAGGCGGCCACCCCGGCCGGCCTGGACCAGCAGGCGGAAAACGCTCAGGCGGGTGGTATGCCCGAGGGCGGCCAAGGCGTGGGTTGCAGTTTTATGTTCCATGTTTCTAGAATAGTCGAACAATCAAGCCGGAGCAACCTCATGTCCTTGCTGCCCAACCTGACCTGTGCGGCGGTCGACCTCCCGGATCCCAGCCGGTTCGCCGGGCCCGCCAGTGCCCACCCGCCCCGGATCCTGGTGCTGTATGGATCGCTGCGTCCCCAGTCCTACAGCCGCCTGTTGGCCAGGGAAGTCGAGCGCTTGCTGCAGCACCTGGGCGCCGAGGTCCGTCTGTTTGACCCACACGGACTGCCGCTGGCCGATGCGGTGGACGCCGATCACCCCACGGTCCAGCAGCTTCGCGCCTGGTCGCAGTGGTCCGAAGGCCAGGTCTGGATCAGCCCGGAACGTCACGGCACCCTAAGTGCGGTGTTCAAGAATCAGATCGATTGGCTGCCGTTGTCCGAAGGCAGCGTACGCCCCACCCAGGGCCGCACCCTGGCGGTGATGCAGGTGTGTGGCGGCTCGCAGTCCTTCAACGTGGTCAACGCATTGCGGGTGCTCGGGCGCTGGATGCGGATGGTGACGATCCCCAACCAGTCTTCGGTCGCCAAGGCCTGGCAGGAGTTCGATGCGCAGGGGCGGATGAAACCCTCGGCGTACTACGACCGCGTCGTGGATGTGGTGGAGGAGCTGGTCAAGTTCACCCTGCTGGTCCGTGACAACAGTGATTACCTCACCGACCGCTACAGCGAGCGCAAGGACGACGCGCAGGCGGCGCAGCTGGCCCGCGATGCCGGCGTGGTGGAGCCGGCCGCGACGCTGCCGCTTGGCGTGGGAGACCGCGCATGAAGGCCGTGATCTATCACAACCCGGCCTGCGCGACCTCGCGCAATGTGCTCGCGCTGATGCGCCATGCCGGCGTGGCGCCGGAGGTGGTGGAGTACCTGCGCACTCCGCCGGATCGCGAGCTTCTGATCGCACTGATCGCCGCTGCCGGCCTGCAGGTCCGCGATGCGCTTCGCCAGAAAGGCACCCCGTATGCCGCACTGGGCCTGGCCGATCCAACGCTGGACGACACCCGACTGCTGGATGCGATGCTGGCCCATCCGATCCTGATCAACCGGCCGTTCGTGCAGACCGAACTGGGGGTGCGCCTGGCGCGGCCCTCGGAGACCGTGCTGGAGATCCTGCCGCCGGTGCAGGCGCCGTTCCGCAAGGAAGATGGCGAGGTGGTGATCGACGCCCACGGCCGACGCGCCACAAAAAAGCCCGGTCAATGACCGGGCTCTTATCCACGCCTGCGTGCTGCCTTACCAGCGCATGCCGGCGAAGGGGTTCCAGCTGGTATCGCCCTTTACCTTTTCAAGGTAGTACGAATAGTTGGTGGTCAACGCGATCAGCACCGACCAGGCCACACCGATCGCACGGCCGACCACGTCCGGCAGGAAGGCCACGACGACCATCAGCACCAGGGTGATGCCCAGGATGGTCAGCGCCTTGCGCCACATGCCCAGAATCAGCAGGTAGATCCAGCTGAAGAACAGGGCGAAGAAGTTGAAGTTGACCTTGATCTTCTGGCCGAACGGCAGCGTCTTGTACGCGGCCTTGAAGGTTGGCGAATTGGGGGCGCCGTGCTGTTCGAAGAAGTTGAAGCGGAACTGCCACTTGGGGCTGTAGGGGGAAGCAGTGTTGGAATCCATATCCGAATCGTGTGTTGAAAACGATTACATGATAGCCGCAAGCTCTTGATCCGCGCCAATTTTTCGACGCTCTACATGCCGCCTGTCAGGGACTGCGCGGGCCGTCACACATTCGTCCCGGTTTTCCGATAGGGTGCGCAATCCGCGCGGCAGGAAGCCCCGTGGGAAATGAGAAGTCAACGAGATGCCAGACCATGTCCATTGATGTGATGTCCCCCGAGCGCCCGCAAGCAGGGCCGCAGATCACCCCGTGCCCGGTTGCCACCCAGGCGCAACACCTGCTCGCCCAGCTGCAGTTTTCGCAGGTGAGCGCGCGCGCGCTGTCGCGCCCGCCGGTAGAGACCGACCTGGCCATCGCCGCCACCGCCGCCTGAGCCGCTGCCGCGCCTGTCAACGCTGCCGGCCCGACCCGCTGCAGGGCGAAAAACTGCGCACCACCGGCGCCGCCTGATCCTGCGCAGGCCCTGGGGACCGGTCGCGTTGCAGTAGGGGGCTGATCGGCGCCGCCAGCAAGCTGAATGGGCAGAAGCCCATGGCACAGGGCCTGCGCGCCCTTGGCCGCGAGGGGGCCTCCACTTGTCTCGATCCAAAAGCTGAATGCGGAGAAATCCCCGCGCCGCCCTTCGCGCGCACCTTACAATTCGCGCCCTAGACTGAGCCGCATTTTTCGTCTCAAGCGGTTTGGAGAGTTCGTGGGTTCCGGTAGTCACAGACATACGCTGCGTGCCGGTCTCCGGCCCGCGCCGACAGGACGCATGCGTGCCATCGTGTACGCCGGGCTCAGGATGCCCCTTTCCACACTTGGCACCCCCGGCCTGGCACGCCCTGCACAGGGACACCGCGCATGAGTACCCAGACCCTGAACGCCCCGCTGGACGCCGGCCGGGCGACCTTGCCGGCCGAGTCGCCGTTGCCGATGCCTGAGCAGTCCCTGCGCGAAGGGCAGCTGCAGGTGCCGCGCCAGCGCACCTCACCGCGGATGATCGGGCTGCGTCGTTTCTACATCCTGGGCGGTACCGCGGCGATGACCGCCGCCGCCAGCCGGATGATGTGGAAGGTGCTCGCCGTCAATGGCATCAGTGTGCTGGAAGCCTGCCTGCTGGTGCTGTTCGTGGGCCTGTTCGCCTGGATCGCGTTGTCCTTCGCCGGGGCCGTGGCCGGTTTCCTGACCGCGGTATTCGATCGGGGCTACAAGCTCGGCATCGATCCGGACGCGCCGCTGCCGACCGTGCATACGCGCACCGCGCTGCTGATGCCCACCTACAACGAAGATCCGCGCCGGTTGCTGGCCGGGTTGCAGGCGATCTATGAGTCGGTGGCCGAGACCGGCCAGCTGGCGAATTTCGATTTCTACGTGCTCAGCGATACCCGGCGCGATGACATCGGGCAGGCCGAGGAAGCGGCCTTCCACGCCTTGTGCGATGCGGTCGGTGGCCATGACCGCATCTTCTACCGTCGCCGCGGCGACAACAGTGGACGCAAGGCCGGCAACATCGCCGACTGGGTCCGCCGTTTCGGCGGTGCCTACCCGCAGATGCTGATCCTGGACGCCGACAGCCTGATGACCGGCGACACCATCGTGCGCCTGGTCGCGGGCATGGAACACAACCCGGATGTTGGTCTGATCCAGACCCTGCCGGCGGTGGTTGGTGGGCGCACCCTGTTTGCCCGCATGCAGCAGTTCGGCGGGCGCGTATACGGCCCCGTGATCGGCCGCGGCGTGGCGTGGTGGCATGGCGCGGAGAGCAACTATTGGGGCCACAACGCGATCATCCGCACCCAGGCCTTCGCCGAGCAGGCCGGCCTGCCGTCGCTGCCGGGCAAGGAGCCGTTTGGTGGGCACGTGCTCAGCCACGATTTCGTCGAGGCCGCGCTGATGCGCCGTGGCGGCTGGGCCACCCACATGGTGCCCTACCTGAAAGGCAGCTATGAGGAAGGCCCGCCGACCCTGACCGATCTGCTGGTCCGCGACCGCCGCTGGTGCCAGGGCAACCTGCAGCACGCCAAGGTGGTCGGTTCCAAGGGCCTGCACTGGGTCAGCCGGATGCACATGCTGGTCGGCATCGGGCATTACTTCACCGCGCCGATGTGGGCGATGCTGATGCTGATCGGCATCGCGATTCCGCTGTTCCAGGGCGGCATCGACCTCAATGAAGTGCTGCATCTCTCGCCCGGTGTCTACTGGCGCCACCAGGATGAGACCCAGGTGATCCGCATGTTCGCGATCACCATGGTGGTGCTGCTCTCGCCCAAGGTACTGGGCTACCTGGCGATGCTGCTGGAGCCGGTCGAACGCCGTGGCTGCGGTGGCACCATCCGCGCCTTCATCTCGATGCTGCTGGAGACCATCCTCGCCGCGCTGATGGCGCCGGTGGTGATGTACGTCCAGTCGCGCGGTGTGGCTGAGGTGCTGGCCGGCAAGGACTCGGGCTGGGACGCGCAGCAGCGCGACGATGGCGGCGTGTCCTGGCTGGCGCTGGCGCGTGGCTATGGTGGGCTGAGTGTGTTCGGCCTGTTCATGGGCGCGCTGGCCTACGCGGTCTCGCCCTCGCTGGCCGCATGGATGGCACCGGTGGTGATCGGCATGGTGCTGGCGATTCCGGTGGTGGGCTTCACCTCCTCGCGCACCGCTGGCGTCTGGATGCACCGGCTGGGCCTGATGGAAATCCCGGAAGAATCGGCACCGCCGAAGGTGCTGGTGCGCGCGGCCGAGCTGCGCCGTGCTGCGGCCGAGGCACATCCCCCCGGCTGATCACGGCAATCCAGGTATCGCCGCCCCATTGCCGCGGGCCGCGGTCATAATGCGGCTTGAACGTACTGGAGCCGCCTGATGCTGGATACCGTGGAAAACGAAACCGGCGCCGACCCGCAGTGGTCGGTGCTGTGGCTGCATGGCCTGGGTGCCGACGGCCATGACTTCGCCCCGATCGTGCCCGAACTGGTGCGCCCGCACTGGCCGGCGATTCGCTTCGTGTTCCCGCATGCGCCGGTGCAGCCGATCACGATCAACAACGGCGTGCCGATGCGCGCCTGGTATGACATCGTCAGCATGGATTTCCGTTCGCGCGCGGACAGCGCCGGCGTGGACGCCTCGATCGTGGAACTGGAACTGCTGATCGAGCGCGAGGTCGCCCGCGGCATTCCGGCCGAACGCATCCTGCTGGCCGGCTTCTCGCAGGGCGGGGCGGTGATCCTCAGCGCACTGCTGCGTCGCACCCGTCCGCTGGCCGGGCTGATCGCACTGTCGACCTATCTGCCGGATCCGGCCAAGGCAGCTGCCGCGCGCGTGGCCGATGCCATCAGCGTGCCGGTGTTCATGGCCCATGGCACCCAGGATCCGGTGATCCCGGTGGCGATCGCCGAGCACACCGCGCAGACGCTGAGCGCGCTCGGCCTGCCGGTGCAGTGGCACACCTACACGATGGCCCACCAGGTCTGCGCCGAGGAACTGCAGGCGCTGGGCGACTGGCTCGAGGCGCGCTTCGCCGCCTGACGCCATGAGCGACCCGCGCCAGCAGTCCTGGTTGCCCGAGCTGTGCCGCCTGCCGCGGCTGGCGGCGATGCTGGGGTTGGCCGAGCTGGTGGTCGTCGTGGTGGCGCTGGCCCCCGATGGCAGTCGCCACTGGACGCTGCCGGACTTCCTGTCCGCCAGCGGCTTCGCGTTGTGGCTGGCGCTGGCAGTGACGGTCAGCCTGTGCAGCGTGCGCGCGGTGCTCTCGCGCTTGCCCGAAGTGCCGGGCATGGTGCTGGTGGTGCTGATGACCGGGCTGATCGCCGGTGCGTGCGCGGCGATCGTGCATGCGCTGTACGGCGTGCTCGGCGGCAGCAGCTTTGCCCAGGCGGTCGGCTTCTGGCGGTTCACGTTGGGCAGTGCGGCGATGACCGCGCTGATCACTGCCTTGGCGCTGCGCTACTTCTACGTCAGCGACCGCGGCAGCGCGCAGATGCTGGCCAACGCACGGGCCCAGGCGGATGCATTGCAGGCGCGGATCCGGCCGCACTTCCTGTTCAACAGCATGAACCTGATCGCCAGCCTGCTGCGGCGTGATCCGGACGTGGCCGAACGCGCAGTCCTGGATCTGTCCGATTTGTTCCGCGCAGCCCTCGGTGCCGGCGATGGCGATTCCACCCTGCAGGCCGAGTGCGAACTGGCCGAGCGCTATCTTTCGATCGAATCGCTACGGCTGGGCGAACGCCTGAAAGTGATCTGGCTGCGCGACGAGCCGCTGCCCTGGTCGCTGCCGATGCCGCGGCTGGTACTGCAGCCGCTGGTCGAAAATGCCGTGCTGCATGGCATCTCGCGGGTGCCCGCCGGTGGCACGATCGTGCTGGCACTGTCCAGTGACGGCACGAATCTGCGCATCCGCGTGCGTAACCCGGCACCGGACCCGGCCACGCGCGGGCTGCCGCTCCTGCAGGGCGCCGGGCATGCACAACGCAACATCGCCCATCGCCTGGCCTGGCGCTTCGGCCCGGCCGCGCGGATGACGGGGGCGTGGGCCGACGGCTACTATGCTTGCGAAATCACGGTCCCGGTCCAGTGAGGAAACTGTCTTGAAGGTGGTGATCGCCGACGACGAACCGCTGGCCCGCGAGCGCCTGCGCTCCCTGCTCGCTGACCAGACCGGCATCGAGGTGGTGGCCGAGGCCGAGAACGGCGAACAGGCGCTGCACGCCTGCGCCGAGCTGCAACCGGACCTGGTCCTGCTCGACATCGCCATGCCCGGCCTGGACGGGCTGGAAGCCGCCCGCCATCTGGCCACCTTCGAGCCACGCCCGGCGGTGGTGTTCTGCACCGCATACGACGCGCATGCGCTGTCCGCCTTCGAGGCAGCCGCGATCGACTACCTGATGAAGCCGGTGCGCCCCGAGCGCCTGGCGGCCGCGCTGGAGCGTGCGCGCACCTTCCTCGCCGGCCGCAGTGGCCCGGCGACCCCCGCCAGCCAGCAGGCGCGTACCCTGCTGTGCGCACGCCTGCGCGGCAGCCTGCGGCTGATCCCGGTCGAGGACATCCACTACCTGCAGGCCGAAGAAAAATACGTCGTGGTGCATCACGCCCGCGGCGAAGACCTGCTGGAGGAGTCGCTGAAGTCGCTGGAAGAGGAATTCGGCAACCGCTTCGTGCGCATCCACCGCAATTGCCTGGTCGCCCGGCACGAACTGGTCGAGCTGCGACGAAATGGCGCAGGCCAGGTCCAGGCGGTATTGCGGCATGGCCACGGGCCGCTGGAAGTCAGCCGCCGTTGCGTGGCCAGCCTGAAGCAGGACCTCAAGTACCTGTAGGCGGGGCTGTGCGCGACCGTTGGTCGATACGCCCCTGTGCGTCGATAATGGCGCCATGAAGACCCTGCGCATCGCCACCCGAAAGAGCCCGCTTGCCCTGTGGCAGAGCGAATATGTTGCCGACCGCCTGCGCCAGGCGCATCCCGGTCTGGAGGTGGTGCTGGTGCCGATGAGCACGCGCGGCGACGAGGTGCTGGATCGTTCGCTCGCCGCGATCGGCGGCAAGGGCCTGTTCCTCAAGGAACTGGAACTGGCCATGCTGCGTGGCGAAGCGGACTGCGCCGTGCATTCGCTCAAGGATGTGCCGATGGAGCTGGATGCGCCGTTCGCGCTGCCGGCGATGCTGACCCGTCATGACGCGGCCGATGGTTTCATCTCCAATCTGTACGCCTCGCTGGACGCGCTGCCGATCGGCGCGCGGGTAGGCACCTCGTCGCTGCGCCGCCAGGCCCAGCTGCGCGCGCTGCGCCCCGACCTGGAGCTGCAGGACCTGCGCGGCAACGTCAACACGCGCCTGGCCAAGCTGGACAACGGCGGCTACGACGCGATCGTGCTGGCCGTGGCAGGGCTGGAGCGGCTCGGCCTGGGCAACCGCATCGTGGCGCGCCTGGCGGCACCGGACTGGCTGCCGGCCCCGGCACAGGGCGCGGTGACGGTGGAATGCAACGGTGAGGACGCGGAGGTGATGGGCCTGTTCGCAGCGCTGGACGATGCCGACACACGTGCCTGTGTGGAAGCCGAGCGTGCCATGAACCGTGCACTGCACGGCAGCTGCCACGTGCCGGTCGCCGGCTTTGCGCAATGGGAAGGCGAGAATCTGTTCCTGCAGGGCCTGGTCGGCGGTGTCGCCGATGGCCGGATCGTGCGCGCTGAAGCGCGTGGCCCGGCCAGTGATCCGGAGGCGCTGGGCCAGCGCGTGGCGCGTGGCCTGCTCGATGCCGGTGCCGGGGAGCTGCTCGCGGTCTGAGGAGCGTAGTGCCGGCCGCTGGCCGGCAGTCCATGCTGCACAAGGTACGCGATGAGCCGGCC
>NZ_JASCOO010000019.1:0-53605 GCF_029959485.1 Stenotrophomonas sp. PS02301 | reverse complement strand
CCCATGAACTCTGCTGAGCCGGCCAGCGGCCGGCACTACCCATCGTGATGCCCGACCGATAGCGATACCCGGCCGAGAGCGATGCCCGACCCAGGGCGATACCCGACCGCCAGCGCTACACCGGACGATCGGCGCACGATGTCACACCGCGCGCGGTGCCATCTTCCACAGCAACGCGCGGAACGGCGCCAGCAGGAACACGCCGATCGTCAGCTTCACCGCCAGATCGCCCAGCGCCCAGCTCACCCACGGCAGGCTGGAACCGGCGAAGGCGATGCTCCAGAAAATCGTCGTATCCAGCGTCGCGCTGCAGGTCGTTGCGACCATCGGGGCGCGCCACCAGTGCCCGCGGCGCAGCCGGTCGAACACGGTGATGTCCAGCAGCTGCGCGGCGATGAAGGCCAGGCACGAGGCCACCGCGATCCGCGGCGTGGCGATCCAGATCGACAGCAGTACCGCCAACGCGAACCCGGCCCAGGCCACCCGCCGCGCCGCCGCCGGGCCGAAGCGGCGATTGATCAGGTTGCTGACCAGGAATGCCACCGGGTAGCTGAAGGCACCCCAGGTCAGCCAGTCATTGATCGGGTACTGCACCAGCACGTTCGAGCCCAGCACCACCGCGCCCATGGCCAGCACCGCCAGCAGCAGCGAGCGCGGGGTCAACGGGGCAAAGGCAATGGCAGGACGCGCGGACATGGCGAGCCGGGGAAGTCGGGGGAAGCGGCGGATTATCCGGGCTTGTCCGGCCGAGGGCCAGCCCGGGCCGGTTCAGTCAGAAGCGTTCGCTCATGCTGGTGGCCGCCGCATCCTGGGTCGGCAGGAACGCCAGCGCGGCGCCTTCGGCATCGGCCACCATCCAGCCCGCACCGGCCGGGGTCGGGGTGAACGCCAGCACATCGCCCACCTTCACGCCTGCCGCCGGGTTGTCGGCACGCGCCGGCCAGGCCACCACGGCCGGTGCATCCGGGGCCTGCGGGTTCTTCAGCTCCACCTGGTAGCTGCCGTCCGGTTGCTGCGCCACGCGCTCCACCGTGAGTGGCGGCATCGGAGCGGCCTTCTGTCGCTTCGCGGCCCGGGCGGCGCGGTTGTGCGGCATGGCGGCGTCATGCAACTCGCTCACGCCCAGCGCGCTGAGCCAGACCGGTGCGGTGATCACCGCCAGGCTCACCACCGAGGTGGTGAGGACGCTGCTGGTGACCGGCGAGGCATTGCTGAGGTTCTGGGCGCCGGCCGACACGCTGGTCGCGAGCAAGGTCAGCGCCAGCAGTGGCGCAACGGCAGGACGGGATATCCGGTTCATTCAGCAGCTCCACGAGACAGCGGACAGCGAGGGGTTACCAACGTGCACTCGGCTGCGCCGCCGCCGCATCGATGGGCAGGAAGGCCAAGGCCGTGCCTTCGGCCGTGGTCACGGTCCAGCCGGCGCCGCCTTGGGTGGGCGTCAGCGCCAGTACGTCGCCCACCGCCACCGCGGCTGCCGGGTTGTCCTCGCGCGCGGGCCAGGCAATCACGGCCGGCTCGTCCGGTGCCTGCGGATTCTGCAGGGCCATCTCGATGCCGCCTTCTGGCGTGTGCTCCACCTTCTCCACGGTGAGCGGCGGCAGCGGCCCGGCTTTGCCACGTGCGTCCTTGGCCGCGCGGCTGCGTCGGGCCGAAGCGTCGCTGGCCTTGCTCAGGCCGGCCGAGACCAGCCACACCGGTGCGGTCACCACCACCACGCTCACCACCGAGGTGACGATGACGCTGCTGGTCACCGGGTGATTGATGCCCACCACCTGCGCGGGCGCGGGCAGGCTGGCCGCGCACACGGCAATGGCCAGCAGCGGTGCAACGACGCTGCGCGAAACACGTGTCATCGAAGATCCTTCTGATGTCTCAACTTGGGTCCGCAGTATGCCCGCTGCTGACTCACGGTTTGGGGGCGGTAATGCCTTTCACCGGTACATGCGGCACGGCCAGCTCCTGCTGCAGGCTGCTGCGCAGTTGCAGGAAATCAAAGATCGATTCCACCGTCACCACCGAGTAATTGCCGGAAATGCGCTCGCTGGCCGGGTGGTCGGTAACGGCCGCATTGGGCACGAAGAAGCGCGCGCCGAGCCGCTTGGCCACGCCGATGTGCAGCGTGCTGGGCGTATACATGTGCCGCTGCAGCCATTGCTGCGCCTGGGTGCGGTTGACAATCAGGGTGCGCTCTTCCACCTGCGCCATCGCCGCGCCCAGTACTTCCAGGATCCACTGGTTGGAATTCTGGTACTCGGTGCGGAACGGATACGCCACCACGCTGTAGCGCGCTTCATGCAGCGCCTTGGCCTGGATCGCCGGCTGGGTGAGCATCGCCTTGAGTGCATCGCGCAGCGCAGGCGTCGGCACGCCGATGCGCAGGTCGGTATGGCTGGAGGTCTCGCCGATGAAGGTGGCGACCCCTTCGCGGAACAGGTGCGACTCGGCGGTCTTGCACGGATTGAGCAGGTGCACCGCGCGCCACTGCCCATCGTCTTCGCGCAGCAGGAAGGCCAGATGGCTGTGGCGGAGGCCGTACTTGCTCAGGTCCTGGCCACCGCGGGCGATCAGCACCACGTCCACGCCATCGAGTGCATCCAATGCGTCGGTGGTGGCCAGGGCCACATCGAACATGGAGGCCAACGCAGCCGGTGTGGGATAGCGTTCGGTGCACTGCGGTTCGGCGTGTGCGGTCAGCGCAGCGCCCAGCAATACACCACACAGCAGAACGGGGTGCAGGCGCTTGATCAGTGCAGCGAAGGGTACATCCATGTCACACAGTCTCCGGCGGCACCGGCCGCGGCCGCATCATAACGCTGTGCGATGCCGTCAGGCCTGAATCTCCAACCGCGCGCGTACGTCCTCGGCAACGCGCGTGGTCTCGCGCAGCGGCTCGATGCGGCCCTGCGTCTGCCAGTCCAGCCAGCGCGCCTGCAACCGGCCACGGTCGCGCAGCGCGTGCTGGAAGTGCGCCAGCCGTCCCTGCGCCTGGTCGGCCAGGGCCACGGCGACCGGCATGCGCGTGGCGCACGCTTCAGAGAGCAGGTTCACCGAATCCGGCGAGACCACCACGCGGTTGGCCCAGCCGAGCAGCCCGGCATACGGGTTCACGCCGTCGCCGCCATCGCCCCAGATCACATTCGGCACATCGGCAAACGCACTGCGCAGCGCCCCGACCAGGGCCGGTGGGGTACGTCGCGAGGTCGTGGCCAGCAGGCTGCCGCCTTCCTCGCGCAGCTGGGAGGCGAGCTGTTGGAACACCTGCACCATGTCCGGCTCATGCCACGGGGCATGCGGGGTAGGGCCACCGACCAGCAGCGCGGTGCGCGGGCCAGGCAGGGCGCTGAATGCTGCAAAGGCGGCACGGCCGCAGGCCAGCCAGTCATCGTTGACCGGATTCAGGCTGCCGAGCAGAGTGAGCACGTTGCTGCCGCGCAGCCGGTCATGCTCAGGCACCACCAGCAGGTCCCAGTGGCGCGGGCTGAGGCGGGGGTCGAGGATCTGGACGACCTTGGTGCCACGGCGGCGCAGTTCGCGCAGCGCACCGGCCGCCTGGCGGCCACAACCGACGGCCAGCTCAGGGGCGTCGGTGGCCAGGGCTGCGAAAGCGTCACCGTAGCCCTTGGCGGCACCGGGCAGCCACCGCGGGGCCAGCCAGCGCCAGGGCGCGCGCGGGGTGAGCACCAGCGGACGATGCGCCCCCAGCTTCAATGCCGTGGCCAGGGCCACCGCCTGCCGCACATTGCCGGCACGGCCGTCAGTGATCGTCCAGGGCGGACTCCATCGTTTCACGTATGGCATTAATTCGTTTCAGTCAGGCTGGGTGTTGCAACTGTCGCGACACTCTACACTGCCAGCCTTCGCCGATCGCGCGGTCGCCCTGCCACGGTAGCCGATGCGCGAACGATTCCCCTTGTTTCCGGAGGCTTCATGTCCCACGTCCTTGACGATGCTGCGCTCGATCAGTTGTTCCGTACCGCCCGCACCCAGAACGCCTTCCTTGATAAGCCGGTCGACGACAGCCAGCTGAAGGCGCTGTACGAGCTGCTGAAGTGGGGCCCGACCGCCGCCAACGGCAGCCCGGCGCGCTTCGTGTTCGTGAAATCCCCGGAAGCCAAGGCCAAGCTCGCCCCGGCCCTGTCCGAAGGCAACCACGACAAGACCCTGGCCGCCCCGGTCACGGTGATCGTCGCCTTCGACGAAGACTTCCACGAGAAGCTGCCGTTCCTGTTCCCGCACACCGATGCCAAGGCGTGGTTCGACGGCCCGCGTGAAGGCCGCACCGAAGGCGCGTTCCGCAATGGCAGCCTGCAGGGCGCCTACCTGATCCTGGCCGCCCGCGCGCTGGGTCTGGATGCCGGCCCGATGTCCGGCTTCGACAACGCCAAGGTCGACGAAGCCTTCTTCAAGGGCACCGCCATCAAGTCGAATTTCCTCGTCAACCTGGGGTACGGTGACGCCTCGGGCCTGTTCCCGCGGCTGCCTCGCCTGTCCTTCGACGAAGCCGCCCGCATCGCATAAGCGTTACCGCCGGATCGTGGCCCGTCCGTGCGGATGGGCTGCATGACCTTTGCTTCTTTTCCCTTCGATTCGAGAGAGACCTGACATGACCATGACCCGCAAACTGCTGCTGCCGCTCGCCCTGACCCTGGCCATCGCCGCCTGCTCCAAGCCGGCTGACGAAGCCGCTGCTCCGGCCGCTGACGCGCCGGCCGCCACCGAAACCGCCGCCCCGGTTGCGGACGCCGCGGCTGCCGCCCCGGCCGCCGAGGCCATCCAGATCGCCTCGGGCACCTACAAGCTCGATCCGACCCACACCGACGTGCTGGTCCAGTGGAGCCACTTCGGCTTCTCGCACCCGACCGCGCATTTCGGCAGCGCCGAAGGCACCCTGGTGTATGACGCCGCTGACGTGACCAAGTCCACCGTGGAAGTGAAGCTGCCGCTGACCGGCCTGAACAGCTTCACCGCCAAGTTCGACGAGCACCTGAAGAGCGCCGATTTCTTCGACGCCGCCAAGTTCCCGGCCGCCACCTTCAAGAGCACCAAGGTGGAAGCCAACGGCACCAACAAGCTGACCGTGACCGGCGACCTGACCATCAAGGACATCACCAAGCCGGTGACCCTGGATGTCACCATCAACGGCGGCGGCGAGCACCCGATGGCCAAGGTGCCGGCGGCGGGCTTCGATGCCACCACCACCATCAAGCGCAGCGATTTCGGCGTCGGCGCGTACGCCCCGAACGTCAGCGATGAAGTGAACATCCGCATCACCACCGAGGCCACTGGCGAAAAGCCGGCTGCCTGAGTTTCTCCTCACTCGTCGTGAGAAGGCAGAAAGCCCGCCAATTGGCGGGCTTTCTTTATGGGGCGAGCCGGCCAGCGGCCGGCACTACCGTTCTGCGGTGTTAATCAACCCGCCGCCACCTGCGCGCTCACCTTGCCCAGCCACAGCGTGGTGAAATCGGTCGGCGTGCGCCGTGCCGGCGCGGTCAAGCCGCTCTCACGCAGGAACGCATGGGTGGCCTGCGCAAACGCCTGGCGGGCCAGCAGCGCGGCCTGCTTCACCGAGGCCTGCTGCTTGCGCAGCTGCACGATCTGCAGGCTCGGCTTACCCGGCATCGCGTACTTCTGGTAACGGCGCAGCTCATCGGCGACCAGGTCGATATCGATGTTCGCCTGCACCAGCGCGGCCTGCGCACGGGCCAATGGCACCAGGGCGGTGCGCAGCGGGGCGATGTGCTCGCCCACGGAAGGCGCCAGCGCCGCCAGGGCGGCATCCAGCGCGGGATCGGCCCGCTCGGCGCGGTCGATCAGATCGGTCAGTGCCGAAAGAGGAGAGGCTTGCATGAAAGGCACCGGCACAAAACGCGATTGTCGCATTCGCGGCCGGTGCCCGTCGCGGGCTCAGTCGTCGTGGTGCTCACTGCCGTGGGCCTTCCAGTAGCCGGTGGAGCGGATCCAGTCCTTCGGCACACCCAGGTGACCCTCGATGTACTTGCGCATCATCCGGGCCCGGCGCGATTCGGCCGCGATCCAGTAGAAGGTGTCGCCGTCCGGTTCCTCGAAATCGGTCAGCACGTCCTCCAGCAGGGTGCTGCTGGCGGCGTCGAAGCCGTTGCGCTCCAGCCACGAGATGCGGATGCGGTCGTCCTCCGGCAGCTCCTGGCGATCGCCGGATTCGGGGATCTCGATGTAGACATCGGCATTCGCGCCGTCCGGCAGCGTCTCCAGCCAGCGGCCGATCGCCGGCAGCGCGGTTTCATCGCCGATCAGCACGTAGGTGTCGAAGTCATCGGCGGTCATGTGCGAGCCACGCGGGCCGCCCACGGCGATCGCATCGCCCGGCTGCGCGTTGGCGGCCCAGGTCGAGGCCAGGCCGTCGCCGTGCATGACGAAATCCAGCGCCAGCTCGTGGGTCTCCAAGTCCCACCAGCGCGGGGTGTAATCGCGCGAGGGGGAGGGCGTCTGCCCGTCCGGGTAGCGCGGGCCTTCCGGGGTCATCGTCGGGACCACGAACTGGCCCTCGGCGTTTGGGAAGAACAGTTTGACGTGGTCATCCGGTGAGGGCGAATCGAAGCCCTCCAGCGCCTCGCCACCGACGATCACCCGGCGCATGCACGGGCTGATCTCTTCGGTGCGCAGCACCTGCAGCGGGCGGAACGTCACGGTATGACGGAGCAGTCGGTTTTCATGCAGAGCCATGGGGAATACCTGGATCAGTGCCGCAGCGCGGCGTTGAGAAAGAAGGACCTGGCGGGCGGTGGCTGGCTGGGTCTGAAACGAAGAAGGGAGGTCAGCGGCCCTGGGCACGGATCCGCGCGGCGGCCTCGCGCAGCGCCTCGGCCACGGCAGCGGCGTTGTCGTCCTGCCAGCGGCCGTGGCACAGGCCCAGCGCGTGCTTGAGCTCGCGCAGCGCATCGCGCACGAACGGCGGCAGGTTGGCCTTGGTGATCGTGCGCGCGCTGTCGCGTACCCGGTGCACTGCGGCATCGACCTCGTCGCGCTGCGCCTCCAGTTCGGCCAGGCCCAGTGCGCTGAGTGCGTACCGCTTGCGCCCACCGTCCTCGACCGCGCCAACCCAGCCGGCGGCCTCGAACTGCGCCAGCACCGGGTAGATCGAGCCGGCACTGGGCGTGTAGACCCGCACGAACATGTCACTGATCAGCTGGATCAGCTCATAGCCATGGCGCGGCTGGTCGGCGAGCAGGGACAGCACCAGCAGGCGCAGGTCGCCACGGCTGAGGGGCCGGGCGGTCAGCGGGCGGGCAGGGCGGTCGAGGTCGCGCGGAGAGGTCATTTCGATATATCGAATGCAGTGGCGGAACGATATATCGAAAACTCCGGTTCGGCCAGCACTCGCGCACGCATGGCAGGGATGCGTTCAGGTCAATTCCTGCTGTGACGGTGCGTGCTTGTGGTGGAACACTGCACCCGGTTGCCGCATCCCAACGGCACCAATGATCCACGCCGATGCGCGCTCGAATGCCGTCGCTTCGCGCACGATCCACGCCAATCGCCTGCGCCGCAGTGCCCGTGCTGTCCATCGGTGTCCCGCTGACGCGCCGGTGTCATCGCCACCGGGCAGGCTGAAATCCAGCGTGGAACCTTCCGGCGCGGCCCGCGCGCTGTCGCCGGCTGTCCTTCCGGACACGCCGGGATGGTTCCATACGCAACCGTAGCGAAGTAAGCAAACCCCTTGGTGCGCTACACTTTGCGGCTAGAAATCTAAAACAGTCGCGCGCGTGCGTGCGGTCATGGGAGCGCAAATGAACTGGTTGAACGAGGTGCTGAACAACGACCCGAATCCTGTGGAAACCCAGGAATGGATCGAGTCGCTGAAGGCCGTAATTGATGTCGAGGGCCCCGAGCGCGCGCATCAGCTGTTGGAAGGCATGGTGGAACTGACCCGTCGTTCGGGTGCTTACCTGCCGTTCTCTCCCACCACCGAGTACGTGAACACCATCGCGCCGACCCTGGAGGCCAAGAGCCCGGGCAACGCCGAACTGGAATGGCGCATTCGTTCCATCATCCGCTGGAACGCGATGGCGACCGTCGTGCGCGCCAACCGCAAGCCGGGCGACCTGGGCGGCCACATCGCCTCCTTCGCCTCCGGCGCCACGCTGTATGACGTGGGCTTCAACCACTTCTGGCGCGCCCCGAGCGAAGACCACCCGGGCGACCTGCTCTTCATCCAGGGCCACAGCGCCCCGGGCATCTATGCGCGTTCCTTCCTGGAAGGCCGCATCGACGAAGCCCAGTTGGACAAGTTCCGCATGGAAGTCGACGGCGGTGGCCTCTCCAGCTACCCGCATCCGTGGCTGATGCCGGATTACTGGCAGACCCCGACCGTGTCGATGGGCCTGGGCCCGCTCGCCGCGATCTACCAGGCGCAGTTCCTGCGTTACCTGGAAAACCGTGGCCTGATCGAGAAGTCCGACCGCAAGGTGTGGTGCTTCATCGGCGACGGCGAGAGCGATGAGCCGGAAACCCTCGGCGCGATCGCGCTGGCCGGCCGCGAAGGCCTGGACAACCTGATCTTCGTGGTCAACTGCAACCTGCAGCGCCTCGACGGCCCGGTGCGTGGCAACGGCAAGATCATCCAGGAACTGGAAGGTGTCTTCCGTGGCGGCGGCTGGAATGTCATCAAGCTGCTGTGGGGCGGTTACTGGGATGCCCTGCTGGCCAAGGACACCAATGGCGTCCTGCGCAAGCTGATGATGGAAACCGTCGACGGCGAATACCAGAACTGCAAGGCCTTCGGTGGCGCGTATACCCGCGAGCATTTCTTCGGCAAGTACCCGGAAACCGCTGCGATGGTCGCCGGCCTGTCCGACGACGATATCTGGCGCCTCAACCGTGGTGGCCACGATCCGCACAAGGTCTACGCCGCCTACCACCAGGCCGTGAACACCAAGGGCATGCCGACCGTGATCCTGGCCAAGACGGTCAAGGGCTACGGCATGGGCAGCGCGGGTGAAGCACTGAACCCGACCCACCAGACCAAGAAGCTGGATGACGACGCCGTCCGCCACTTCCGCGACCGCTTCAACATCCCGGTGACCGACGCGCAGCTGGCCGATGGCCAGGTGCCGTTCTACCACCCGGGCCCGGATTCGCCGGAAGTGAAGTACCTGCAGGAACGCCGTGCCGCCCTGGGTGGCTACCTGCCGCAGCGCCGCCGCAAGGCGACCAAGAGCTTCAACGCACCGAAGCTGGAAAGCTACGAGCGTCTGCTCAAGAGCAGCGGCGAGCGCAGCTACTCCACCACCATGGCCTTCGTGCAGAGCCTCAACATCACCCTGCGCGACAAGGAACTGGGCCCGCACATCGTGCCGATCGTGGCCGACGAAGCCCGTACCTTCGGCATGGAAGGCCTGTTCCGCCAGATCGGCATCTACGCCCCGTTCGGCCAGAAGTACAAGCCGGTCGATGCGGACCAGCTGATGTTCTACCGCGAAGACCAGAGCGGCCAGGTGCTGCAGCAGGGCATCAGCGAGCCGGGCGCGATCAGCTCCTGGATGGCCGCCGGTACCAGCTACTCGGTCAGCAACGTGCCGATGCTGCCGTTCTACATCTACTACTCGATGTTCGGCTTCCAGCGCGTGGGCGACATCGCCTGGCAGGCCGCGGACATGCGTACCCGTGGCTTCCTGCTCGGCGGCACCGCCGGCCGCACGACGCTGAACGGTGAAGGCCTGCAGCACGAAGATGGCTTCAGCCATATCGTCGCCGGTGGCATCCCGAACGTGCGCAGCTATGACCCGACCTTCGGCTTCGAAGTGACGGTGATCCTGCAGCACGGCACCAAGGCCATGATGGAAGATCAGATTGATGAGTACTACTACATCACCCTGATGAACGAAAACTACACCCACCCGGAAATGCCGGAAGGCGCGGCCGACGGCATCGTCAAGGGCATGTACCTGCTCACCGACGCCGGCAAGCCGAAGAAGGGCGAGCTGCGCGTGCAGCTGCTGGGTTCGGGCACCATCCTGCGCGAAGCCATTGCTGCGGCCGAGCTGCTGGACAAGGACTTCGGCGTGACCGCCGATATCTGGAGCTGCCCGAGCATCAACGAACTGCGCCGCGATGGTTTCGATGCTGAGCGCTACAACCGCTTCCACCCGGAAGCCGAGCCGCGCAAGGCCTACGTGACCGAGCTGCTGGAAGGCCGCCAGGGCCCGGCGATTGCCGCGACCGACTATGTGCGTGCGTATGCGGACCAGATCCGCGCGTTCGTGCCGATGTCGTACACGGTGCTGGGTACGGATGGCTTTGGTCGTTCGGACACCCGTGCCAACCTGCGTCGCTTCTTCGAGGTTGACCGGTACTACATCGCGCATGCCGCGATTGCGGCGCTGGCGAAGGAAGGGAAGATGACGGGTAAGGATGTGGCGAGAGCGATCAAGCAGTACAAGATTGATCCTGAGAAGGCTAATCCTGTCGGGGTTTGATCTAGAAGGACGAGCTTTAAATCTGGGCGGCCAATAGGCCGCCCTTTTTTTTGGGCACTCAAATGGATGCTCCATCGCTAGCACCCGCGGAACCTCGAGCTTATGCCGCCAGCCGCCCCGAGCAGCGCCCTGGCGGAAAGCGTCTTGGGCTGCAAGATGGAGTCACTCGCAGATGCGTCCATTTCCGACATCCTCACTGAACGAGGAATCTGCCAACCGGCCTAGACGCGCATAAGAATGACGTCACACTCTGCCAACGTTTCGTTGCACGTGATGTGCTTGCACGACAGACATCGCAAACTGGTTTTGTGCTGATTCTCGGCGATCTCGGCTGGATTAACGGCCAGCCCACGGCGGACTTTAGGCTCATAGCGGGATGCGAGAGTTGCAGAAGGTCCTTTTAGAGGGGCGCCCAAACGCTGCGCTCATTGACGTAGACTTGCCCAAAATAAAGCGGCCCACAGGGGGGCTGGAGATGAAAAGGACTTCTCTCGCAGGCATGCGTACCGCAGTACGCGCGTCATCGGATGACCATGTAGGTCACGTAGATCACTATTCAAGACTGAAATTCTGCGCTGCTCTCCAGGTGGCGCTCGGAAGTTGCCGAGCCCAACAAGGGCTCAGCGGCTGATCATTGCTTGCGAGCTTCCTCGGCATCGCGCCGAAACTGGCTACGCGACACCGTATGTCGTATGCCGGCCGCAATCTACTCCCAGTCCTGAATGAGAGAGGGGGCGGCAAAAAGCCGCGCCCAGCATAACGCCATGACGCAACGACCAATCAAAGATCCGCTTGCCAGGAATCTCGTCCTGCTGAGGTTAATTCCACGTTTCCCGCGCAGCATCTCCACTGTTGAGCTGCGTGACTCACTTTCGGCAGAAGGGTTTGACATCAATCTGCGCTCACTGCAGCGTGATCTCTCAGGCAAGCTCAGCACGCTTTTCCAATTGGTGTGCAGCTCTGAAGATAGCGATGAGGATGTGCGTCGCGCTCGCCCTTATCGTTGGTCGTTCGCCGCATCCGCGCAGACTACCGTGCCGGTAATCAGCCCAGCGGCGGCGTTGGCGATGACCATGGCTGAGGAGCATCTGCGTCATGTGCTACCGCCTACGGTGCTCGGCCTTCTCGACCCTCATTTCAATGAGGCCCGGGAACTGCTGCAAACCATGGAACAAAATGGGCTTTCGCAATGGTCAAGGCGCGTGCGCGTGGTGCCGCCCGTGAAACCATTGCTGCCGGCAGTGGTGGAGCCGAAGATCTGGGATGACGTTGCGACGGCCTTGTTGACTGGTCGCCTGCTGAAGGGACGCTACCTCAGTCGCGCCAAAGCACAGCCTATTGAAATGACATTGCATCCCGCGGGGCTAGCGGCCCGAGGGGCAACTACATATTTAATCGCCCGTGTAGGGAATTTCGACGACCTGAGGCACTTTGCGTTGCATCGCTTCATCGACGTGGTCGTGACCGATGAAGTAGCCGACGATCGCGGATTCGATATGCCGGCCTATCTCAAGTCTGCTGCTTTTAGCCCGCGCATCAGCGACGAAGCGATAGTCCTGGATGCCGAAGTGCACCCTCAACTCGCATGGGCACTCGCTGAGACGCCGCTGGCGCTGGATCAGACACTGCAGCCAATTGAGGGTAGCGAATGGCACAGCCTGAAGGTCGTGGTGCCAGAAGACCAGGAGATGGTGACATGGGTGCTCAGCCAGGCCGAGCGCATCCGCGTGATTGCACCTGAATCAATGCGTACACGCGTCGCCAATCGCATTCGTGATGCAGCAGCTTCTTACAGCCCCACCATTTCGTCGTAACGATCGGCCACCCCGCATTCAAACCCACAACCCACCACTGCTAGGAAATACGGACATGCCCATCCCCATTCTCATCGGTCTCGGCGTAGCAGCTGCCGCCTCCATCGGCGCCAAGAAGGCCTACGATGGTTACAAGAAGCATAGTGAATCCGACGGAATCGTCGATTCCGCTCGTTCGCGCTATCAGGTCCGTCGTGATCAGTTCGATAGGCAAGAGAAAAAGACCATGGAATCCCTGGATACGCTAGGGAACCTGGAGCTGAGCATCGGTAAGGAATTCGAGCGATTCTCGACACTATCCGCTGCACTGTTGCAGCAGTTGAACCAGAGTCGCGAGCTCAAGCTGGAGGTCAAGCTGCCCAGGCATACCCTGCAGAAAGTGGAGGCATATACCTACTCTGCAGTAGGCGTGCTGGGTAGTATCGCGGGTGCGGGTGCAGGCGGTGTAGCCGCTGGCTTTGCGGTATATGGGGGTGTCATGACCTTTGCCGCTGCGTCGACAGGTACGGCCATTTCAAGCCTGGCGGGCGTCGCGGCCACCAATGCCACGTTGGCAGCTATTGGTGGCGGCTCCCTGGCAGCCGGTGGTCTGGGCATGGCAGGCGGCACTGCGATTCTAGGTGCCGCGGTTGCCGCCCCCATCTTGGCCATTGCTGGTTGGGCGTATGACAGCCATGGCGAAATGGCATTGAAGAACGCCAAGCAGGCGAGCGCTGAAGTAGACAAGGCAATTCCCAAGCTCGAGGCGGCGTCCAAGCTGATGGCGAAGACAGACTTGGCAGCTCGCAAAGTTAAGTCCGCACTAGAGGAGATCCGGGTCAACTTTGACCACTACTTGGATACTCTTGAAGGTATCGATAGTCTCATCGGCAGCTTGAAGCGCCTTGGCCGCGATGTTGACGAAGAGCTCGCAAAGTTCGAACAAGAGATCATGTTGGCCATTGGCAACGGCTACGCACTCGCTGCAATTCTCACGGACATCATCTCCACTCCTCTGTTCAAGGTGAAGGTCACGAACGACGATGTGGTCGTCAACGCCGAAGGCATGCCAGAGATGGAAACCGATGAAGACGGATCGTTGATCCTCAACTCGGAAGGGATCGATGCTGCGTTGGGCACTGGCCGCAATAGTGCGATGCGTTTTAACGCGCAGTGATCTCCTTGGCGGCGGACCAGACACGTCCGTCGCCCCCCCCCTGGATCTCGCCTCCGGCCACCCATATGAACACAACATACGCAAACCACGACTTCGACTGGATTCCCGAGCTGGAGAAGACAGTTGTCAGCAGCCTGGTGACAAGTTTTGGCCTAGATTTCCTGCTGCTAAAGGACAAGGAAGGCGGGGATGTGGATACCATCCACAATGCTCGCCAAGGGCATTACGCGACGTTGACCGAGAAACACCGGTACGAAGATCGTGGTCACTACGACTCTACTGCCTACCATACGCACCCGAATTACAAGAGCAAGGGTGCGGCAGACAAGGCCGCACACCAATTGGGTTCGCTGCGAGATCCGTACCGTGACACTTTGATGACGGCTGCTGACAAGCGCGCACTCGACCACGTTGTCGCAGCCAAGGAGATCCACGAGGACCCAGGCCGCGTACTGGCTGGTCTGAACGGCGTTGAAGTCGCAAATCGCAGCAGCAATCTGCAGTCGACGCACGAGACAATCAACGCGTCGAAGGGTGCCAAGCCGATTGATCAGTACCTGGCGGACGTCTCCAAGACCATTGCCAAGAACGAAGCTAATATCGCCGCGCTTCAGCGAAAGCTTGATGCGATGCCGCGCGACACGCCTGAGCAGCAGCATGAGGCGCGGACGCTGGAAGCCGGCATCAACAAGATTGGCAAGCGGAACGAGACGCTGAAGTCCATTGATGCCGATGGAATGCGCAAGCGCGACGCGGAAGCCCGCGAAGCCTACGAGAAGGAGGTGAATGTCACCTACTACACCGGCAGTCGTTTCCTTAAGAACACGGCCATTGCGTCGGTCAATACCGGCTTCCGCATGGGGTTGCGTCAAGTTCTAGGACTGGTTGCGGGTGAAGTCTGGTTCGAGCTGCGCGCCAGGTTGCCGGCGGCCATGAAAAGCCTTGGCAGGAACTTCACCTTCGATCGCTTCTTGCGCCGCGTCAGTGTGATGCTCCAGGGCATTTGGCGACGAGTGCAGCGACGATTCCGGGACCTCATGACGGAGTTCGGGGATGCCTTTCTCGGCGGGGTCGCTGCGAGCATAACGACCACGGTATTCAACATCTTTGCAAAGTCAGCAAAGATCGCAGCCAAAGTCATGCGAGAAATGTGGGGATCCTTGGTCAAATCGATCAAGATTATGTGCCTCAATCCGGGAAGATTGAATGACACGGAGAAGAAGCGAGCGGCATTGGCGGCCCTTACCGTAGGTGCAGGCGCCGTTGCGGCGTCGCTGGTGTTGACCCAGTTGGGGGCGCTAGCCGCAACACCTATCGTGGGTGGGCCAATTACCTCCTTCTTGGCGGCACTGATCAGTGGCGTGGTGACGCTTGGCCTGACATGGTCGCTGTTGCACAGTCCATTAGCGGCGAAGATATGGGACTTCGTCGCACGCAGCGCGCATGTGCAGACATTGGCCGATTTTGTTGAGATCAATCGACGACTTGATGCATATCTTCAGCAGCTCGCAGAACTGGAGTTGAATGTCGATCCTTGTGCGATGGTGGCATTCGCTGAAGATCTCAGCTCCTGCAACTCCGAGCTTGAGTGCGCATGGTTGCTGACAGTGGAGGCCGAGCGGCGCGGGATTGAGCTGCCATTCCAGCTGGGCGACACTGTTGCCACCCGTTCCTGGTTGAGTGGCCTTGCGAAGGCATGAGCGAGGTCTTTCCGTGCAGCGCATGTGGCTTGTGTTGCCAGCACGTCAACGCGGCTGAGCAGACTCAATTCTTGGATCGTGGCGATGGCACCTGTCGCCATTACGTAGTGGCTACGCGAAGGTGTGGCATTTACGAAGATCGGCCCGACATCTGTCGGGTCGATCTGCAGTTCAGCCGACACTACGCAGCGACAATGTCATGGGATGCCTTTGTCGATGTGAACTTGCAGGCGTGTAGATTTCTGCAGGCAGCAGCGGCGGCAGGTCCGGACGCGGATGGGTCACATCATCTGGAGCATCTTCCATAGCAATAAGAGCCAGCTCCACCGATTGGTAGACCTGGCTCCTATTGTCTTTTGGTTTGTCGAACGACTCTGCGAAAGCACTGCAAACGCGCCATGCGCGTATTTGCGTGGCAGGCATCCGGCGCACGCGGCGATCAGGCCGCATCATCTAAGCGTGCGATCTGACTGTACCAGCGCTGCGTCAGTTCGCTGAGTCGCCGCTCTGCTGATCGGCCAGCCAGGCTCCAAGACCGTACAGGGCAAATCCATACACAACCGCGGCTCCAATGATCCTGAACATTGCATTTCCTTTTGTCTTGGGAGATCGGGCATCCTTGCCCGTCGTTCGTTCCGTCCCGTTTAAGTCTGCGATCTGATGCGACAACGGGTGTCGCAGGCAGGCCCGAACTCGTTGGCGGCACCATTCTGGCCATCCTGCTACCATTCCCCCGCAAACCCAGCCAGCCCACCCAGCGCAGACAGATGCGGGGCCGGCCGTCACATGTACGGCCCAGCGAGCCAGGACACCCTCCCGTGCCCCTTCAAGGAAGCTCGCATGTACCGCAATTCCGTAATCTGCTCGGCCGCTCTGGCCCTCGCCATCTCCCTGAGCCTTGGCGCCCCGTCGGCCTTCGCCGCTGACCAGGCCACCGCATCTGCCAGCAGCACCGCCGTCCAGCGTAAAGCCGTCGCCCAGGGCCTTTATGAGCTGGCCTTCAGCCCCAAGCAGAACGCCCTGTTCGTCGCCTCCTCGGGCGGCTTCGGTGATGCCGCTGGTCCGTCCCATGTCCTGCGCCTGAACCCGGAAACCCTGGCCGTCGAAACCGCCATTCCGCTGCAGCGCAAGGCCTTCGGCGTGGTGCTGGACGACGCCAACAACCGCCTGTACGTCGGCAACACCGTCGATACCTCGGTCACCGTGGTGGACACCGCCGCCAACACCTCCGTCGGCATCGTGCAGCTGATGGAAAAGAAGGTCGGCAAGGACGGCAAGGCCGCTTACACGCACGATCTGCGCGAGCTGGTCGTTGATGGCGCCAACAACCGCTTGTACGTCACCGGTCACTCGGGTGAGGGCAGCGTGCTGTTCGTGGTGGACACGCAGTCGCTGAAGGTCATCAACACCATTCCGGGCCTGGGCAACGCCAAGGCACCGGGTCTGGCGCTGGATGCCAAGGCCAAGCGCGTGTACACCTCCAACCTGCTGGCCGAGGTCGTCACTGTCGGTACCGACAGCGGCAAGGTCGAGCAGCGCTTCAAGGTCAGTGCCGAGCAGCCGATGAACATCGCGCTGGATCCCGCCGGCAAGAGCCTGTTCGTGACCGACCAGGGCTCGGAGATGATCCGCAAGTACCAGGCCAGCAGCTCGGCCTTCGAATCGAAGCATCCGGGCCAGCGTGTGCTGGTGCTGGACCGTTCCACCGGCAAGGAACTTGCCAGCATCCCGACTGATGCCGGTCCGCTGGGTATCCTGCTGGACGCACCGCGCAAGCGTCTGTACGTCACCAATCGCGATGGCGGCACCGTTACTGCGTACAACAGCGACACCTACAAGCAGGTGGCCACGTACGCGGTGCCGACGCACCCGAACAGCCTGGCGCTGGATGCCAAGAAGAACGTGCTGTACGTGACTGTCAAGAATGGTGACAGCGAGCCGAAGGGAAGTGAAGAGTCTGTTGCCCGGATTGCGCTGTAACAAATAGTAGGGACGCGCTGCCCGGTAGCAGATATGCGCCGGGCAGCTTGCTACGTCCAAGTGTGGTGATCCTTAAGCAGGCGGTCGCATTTCTATTCATGCGTTGGGCAGGTAAATCGCGGTCGATGCCTTACTTCGACGGTGCACAGTACGTCTGTCCGGCACGCGCCATCGCAGCAGCGTCCAGCTAGCTATTTTGGTGGGGCCGTCGCATCTGCGAGCGCCAGCGCTATACATCCGGGGCAGTAAAGCTGCCCCGGATAGGTCCGCACAACAACATCGGCCAACCTTCTGCGAAGTTTAGGGTTACTCGTCAGAGTCCCTAAGTAACGCTGTGTCCACGGTCAAAATGGTGCCAAACACGACAATAGCTAGTTACTATCGCAAGTCGACCCGTCAATAGACGGGCTAATGACTTAAGAGATAGGAACAGGGATGAACTATTGGTGGGTTAACCAGAATAAGACCTTTAAGATCGCGCTGAACGGAGGCTACCTATGGTCGCCCAAGCAACGGAGCGACGGAGGCAGGAGTGAGTTCTACGACAACATGACGAAGGTCCAGCCGGGCGACATCGTCTTTTCGTTCGTGGACACCTACATCCAAGCACTGGCGGTTGTCGTGGAGCCGCATAAGAGCCGAGATAAGCCCGCGGAGTTCAAGACGGCGGATCCCAATTGGACGGAGAAGGGCTGGTACGTCAAGGTTGATTACACCTTGCTGGAGAACAAGGTGCGACCCCGGGATCGCATGGATCTCTTGGCCCCCCTGCTGCCCGACAAGTACTCACCCCTTCAGGCCAACGGGGATGCGAACCAGGTGTACCTGGCTCATATCTCTCCTTCCTTGGCTAAAGCGCTCCTTTCACTTATCGGTGAAGAAGGTGACGAGAAGCTCGCCGAGGCAGCAGCAGCCGGGATTTTTCAGGACAAGAATCTGACGGTCACGGAGAAGGAGCAGCTGATCAAGGCCCGTAGGGGACAAGGTCTATTCCGCCGCCGTGTGAGCGCCACCGAGATTCGTTGCCGTGTCACCGGAATAGACGATGAGCGATTTCTGACAGCGAGCCACATCAAGCCTTGGTCGAAGAGCGACAATGAGGCGCGGCTTGACGGCAACAACGGGCTGATGCTCTCGCCTCACATTGATCGATTGTTCGACAAGGGATACATCTCCTTCGACGATCTTGGTGACCTGTTGATTAGCGCTCAGCTGCCTGCGGAGGTCAAATCCAAGTGGGATCTGGGTCAGGTCGCGGTTACGAAGCCTCTGTCCGAGCAGCAACGGCTCTATATGGCCTATCACCGAAGCGAGATCCTACGGAAGTAATCGGCCGCTGATAGGAATTGCCAGGGCTACAGATTTGAGACGGAGGGAGGGCTGCGAAGCGGCCCTCTGCTAGGCCGCTGTCGATCTCTACGTCAACGGCGGTTGCAGCCAAGCGTCATGGTTCTTCCGTGCTGCCAACGTAGCCATTCCCATCATCAGCGCTAAGCCGCAGCCGAGCATGCCGGCCGTGAGGGAGATCGGTATGCCCTTTATCAGCGCCCAGAGTGCGATAACGGAAGCAGGGGCAACTCCCAACATCCCAAAAGACAGCCACGCCTTTCGCGTGCTCGCGTCGGTTCGCATCACGGCGGCCGTCTTCGCGGCAGTGATGCGTGCATCCAAGCCCTTCAGCTCCGCAGCTCGGTACTGACCCTCTGCGCTTAGTCGGCCTAGAACGACTGGATGGGCGCAAAAATGATGAATGGTGTAGCGATGCGTGCCACGGCTGCCGCCATTTGCCGGCTCGCTGCCGGTGGTGGTGTAGTACTTCATGAGCGCTAAACCACTGGCACCTAGTGCTTTTGCATGCAGCAGTGCCTCCAAGCGCGCCGCATCAGGTGACTCGCGACTGCTGCTGTGTACCGTCCAAAGCGACGACTCCAGCGTTTCCCAATCTTGGAACGTGGGGCCACGGGAATGCAGGATTTCATTAGGGGTAGTCCACCGGTCAGCTTCCACCACCTCCAACGTGCGGATGGCCATCGCGCGGTAGCCCTTAGGAGATGCGGCTTCCTCGAATCTCACCCGCAGGCCCTCTATGGGTGCCTGCGTTCCGACGAACTGGGATTGATGTGCGAAGTAGTCGCGGCCGTCGTCGCCGCGAATAAAGCCATAGCCCTTGCTGGGCAGAAAGCTGCGGAGGGTACCTTCCATGGTGGCGTGCCTGACTCGTGTTGTGTCGCAGCCATATCGGCCGGTACCGCGCTGGCTTGAGCCGTGTGCACCGATCTACCTGAGTGACGGCGAGGTCTAAACCGTGCGGTGTCCACGCAACAGCAGACAGCTGGCACAGCACTCGCTCGCCGGTATCCGCCGCAGTGCAGCGCTCAACGCTTTGCGCGATGCCGGGTGCGTACCGAATCCATGCAGTAGCAAGGTGACGGCCAGCCCACAGCAGGATACCCCGGACTGGCTGGGCCCTGCGCCCGCATCAGTGTCCGGCGTGATCTCACGACAGTCCATGTACCGGTTCCCAGTGTCGACGATGCCCCATGACAACTATCGTCCTGAGGTGTCGCAAATCCTGAGATCGTGGCCTCTCATTCCTCCCTCTTACCCCTTGAACACCCCGGCCGGCACCAGTCAGCCCTGTGCACGTCACGTCAGCGACATCGCGCTTTCTTTCACGGCTCACCCAACCCCCTCTCCCTAGGATCGAACATTCCTTCCCCATCGCTCCAAGGAGTTCCCATGGCTGCTTCCCGCGTTCGTCTGCACGTTGAAGATTCCGGTGGTACCGGCCGCCCGGTGGTGCTGATCCATGGCTGGCCGCTGTCGGCCGAATCGTGGAAGGCCCAGGTCCCCGCGCTGCGCGAGGCGGGGTACCGCGTGGTGGCTTACGACCGCCGTGGTTTCGGGCGCTCGGACAAGCCGTCCGATGGTTACGAGTACGACACGCTCGCCGATGATCTGGCCGGTGTGATCGAGGATCTGGATCTGAAGGACGCCACCCTGGTCGGCTTCTCCATGGGCGGTGGTGAAGTGGCGCGCTATGTCGCCAAGCACGGCGAATCGCGCCTGCACAGCGTGGTGTTCGCCTCGGCGGTGCCGCCCTACATGCTCAAGACCAGCGACAACCCCGAGGGCCCGCTGACCCAGGAAAAGGCCGATGAGATGCGCGAAGGCCTGGAGAAGGACCGCGACACCTTCTTCGATGGCTTTACCAAGGATTTCTTCAGTGCCAACGGCGAGCTCAAGGTCAGCGAAGAAGAACGCCAGGCCGCGATCAAGCTGTGCCAGCAGTCCGACCAGACCGCCGCGCTGGGCTGCATGAAGGCGTTCGGCACGACCGACTTCCGCGGCGACCTCAAGAAGGTCACGGTGCCGACCCTGGTGCTGCACGGCGACAGCGATGGCACGGTCCCGTTCGAGGGCTCGGGCAAGCGCACCCATGCGGCCATCGCGGGCAGTGAAGTGGTGGTCCTGAAGGACGCGCCGCACGGCTGCAATGCCAGCCATGCCGATGCGTTCAACAAGGCACTGTTGGACTTCCTGAAGAAGTAAGTCGCAGGTCGCTCTCCGCCATGCGCGCCCGGCACGTTGAGATCACGTGTCGGGCGTTCTTGTACGCTGTACCCGCTGAGCTGGAATCCAGCGCCCGCCCATACGAGATCGTCCATGCGCCAGTCCCAGACACCGCCCTGGAAGAAGCCCAGTCCCAATGGGAAGAAGAAGTCGCAGCCGCTCTCCGAGGCGCAGAAGAGCGCGGCCCGTCAGCGCGCCGAGGAAAACGGGCGGCGCTATCCTAATCTGGTCGACAACATGTGGGCGGCTAAACTGCCACGCGGCAGTTGATCGCTCGCGCTTCTATGCTTTCTCGTTGTGGCACAGCTGACTAATAGGCGACAACCCGTCCACGGTCGGTGGCGCATCCCCAAGGTATACATCCGACTGTCTCTGTGGGGACAGTAGTGGGTACATGTACGATGCAATTCACCCAAGGTGCGAAGCTTCCGGTTGTACCTGCCGAGTAGTATCGAGATACTCTGTAGACACAACGCCTGTTGTCGACGCCAATCAGGGCCTCCGCGTTGCCGGCGCGGGTTGTGCGAAAACGAACGCTACCGTGAGCGCGGAAGTTCTCACTCACTCCCACGTTGCCAGACGGCGCGTAGGCGAACACGTAGTCCGCTGAGCGGTCGTCATGCAAAAGCGTTCCTTCTGACGATGATGTCGACTCTGGATCCTGCTCCAGTCGGGGCACGGGGAGATCTTCGTCGTCGTCTTGTTCGCATGACCAACCTCCGATTGCATCGGGGCCGCTTAAAATGCCTTCGCCTTGGCCCGCTGTCATTCCATCCTGCTCACATAGTGCGTGGTGGTACAACTGGGTCGCGATTGATTGCTCTGAGAAAAAATAGGAAAAGGAGCCATCTGGATTGGGTCGAAGCTTCTGCTCCACAGGGAGTAAACCGCCGTCCAGATCAGACCATTGTGTGGTGCGCACGATGCGCTTGGTGCCGTCGCGCTCTTGGGTGTGTTCATCACGATAGGCAGCGGGCGGGGGCGTGACCGGCATGGTGACTGCTGCGGAAAGTAGAAGAATAAACATGGGCATCGGCGTTCTCTGGTGAACGAGCTCAGCTCGGTCAGATCATGCTGCCCACTATCATTTTCTTGAACTGTGCGTTGCTCTACGCATCAGTCAGAAGCAACACACTAAGACCTATCTGTTGTCTCTGTTGTAAAGAGAATCCCAATCTGGTCGACAACATGTGGGCGGCCAAACTGCCACGCGGCAGTTGACCAGCCCCTTGCTCAGCGCTTGACCGCGAGCACCCCATCCATCGCCAGCTCGGCCTTGAAGCCTGCCTTTTCCAGCCGCTTGGCGACCTCGCGCGGCACATCGCGGCCGCTGGTCAGTTTGTTCGGCGCACCGGTGTAGTGGAACATCCGGCCGCCCTTGCGGATGACGCGTGAGAGCTGGTCGTAGAACACCTGTGAATACAGTTCGCCGGCGATGCCGAAGCGCGGCGGATCGTGCAGGATCGCATCGACCGAGGCGGTCTCCAGCCCTTCGATCTCCTGCGACACGTCCCCCTGGCTCAGCGCCAGACGACCGCCGCTGCTTTCCGCGTCCGGATCGGGCGACCACGGATTGAGCGTGCGCAGCCACAGCACATCCGGATTCTTCTCGAACGAGCGGATACGGGTCACCCCACCTTCCAGGCAGCACGCCGCGAAGTAGCCCAGGCCGCCACAGGTATCCAGAACGGTTTTGCCGGCCGGTGCGATCAACGCGACCTTGCGGCGGGCATCCTCGAACGGGGAGACCTGCGCGCTGGGCAGCATCTTGATCCCGTCGATCTCGAAGGTCGGCGCGTCCCAGTCGGTCGGCACCAGCTTGATCAACGCCGAGCCGAAGCGCGAGATGGCCAGGAATTCCTCGCCGTCCCAGTAGTACAGGGTGCGGTCCTTGGTCTTGCCGGGATAGGCGTAGGTCTCGCCCTTCCACTGCCAGTGGTCGGCGGCCAGCGTGGCGGTGCCGGTGGAGCGGCCGAGGTCGAGCGAGCCGGTCCATTCCCCGGTGCCGGCATCGCGGGCGCGGGTCAGGCTCTCGGCGAGCGGGCGGGTCAGCAGGGGGCCGGTGTAGTGGGGCACGGGATCTCAGGCCGCGGCGCGAGCGCCAGACGGTAGGGCAGTCAGGGGTGGGCATCGTACCTGAGAAGCCGCTGGCCGGCCGTCATGCGGCCCCGAGCTGCGAGGATTCCGACCCACGTGTGCGCGGGTATCCGAGGCGCCGGCGGGGAGTGCGCTGATCGAACTGCGCAGGGACGCTTCGGATACTTGGGTCATGTCCTACGACCACATCCTCTGGCCGACCGGTACCACCTATTTCTTCAGCGCGCACCTGCGCGATCGCAGCAGCAGCCTGCTGGTGGAACAGGCGCAGATCCTGCGGCTGGCGTTCCGGGTGGCGCAGCAGGCGCGGCCGTTCCGGATCAATGCGATCGTGGTGCTGCCGGACCATCTGCATGGGGTGTGGACGCTGCCGGAGGGCGACGAGGAAGGGCACCGCCGCTGGGCGCAGATCCAGGCGATCTTCGACCGCCAGCTGCCGATGACCGATCCACGGCTGCAGCTCCGGCGTGATCGCAGCCTGCGGCCGCTCTGGCACAACGGGTTTCGCGAGCATCGGATCGTGGATGCCGAAGATCTGCAGCGGCATGTGGCGTATGTGCACCACAACCCGGTCAAGCACGGGCATGTGCGTGACGCGACGCAATGGCCATACAGCTCGATTCATCGCGGGCGCCGCGAACCGGAAGAGCCATGTTGAAGTACGGGGATGGGATCCCCGCCTGCGTGGGGTTGCGGGTGGGGCGGTGCAGGGGATGGGTGTTGCGGGCCGGGTCACCGGTGCGGGGGTGCGATGGGCCGCAGCCAGCACCAGTGGCCCGGCAGGCGGGCGCGACGCATCGTGGCGATCAGGGGCATTTCACCGGGAACACCGGCCCAGCGCCGATCAGGACCAGCGCCATGTAGTCGCTGTCCTTGGCCTTACCCTTGAGCGTGGCTCCCGGGTTGAACTTGAAGATGCCGAAGCCGCCACCGGGGCGCACCAGGGCCTTGTTGATCTGGTCGGCATCGTCGCGGAAGAACTGGGCGATCTCGGCGCGGCTGGATTCCTGCAGCGGCGTGGCATCGCGCTGCCATTGCTCATCGCGGTTGAAGGACACGTAGTACTGGCCCTGCTGATGATCGATCCGGAACTCCGCCGGCTTGCGCGCGTGGGTGGAGAAGCAGCCGAGCATCGGATCGGAGGAGAACACGCCGGCGCTGTTGTCCTTGCCGCAACCGGTCAGCAGGAGCGGGGAGAGGAGGAGCAGGAAAGGCAACAGGCGCATGTCGGATCCTAGCGGCGGGTGGTGGGGCATTGTAAGCACCGCCGCGCAGGATCCGGTGTAGACATGCTTCGTCATCTCACCGAAATGGTGCCGGTGCTTCGACCGCATTGCTTCGGTACACAGGCTTCCGCACCCGTGGAGACGAACCTAGGCTGGTGGACGATGCACACCACGCGAGCACTGTGATCACCGGTGAACGGAGTGCCATAGTACTGGGAGAAATATGTGCTGCAGCGACCGTCTACTTGAACGCTTCCCCGTAGCGATCCGGCCTGCGAGCTCTGGAAACGAGCTGATCCCGTTGAATAGAAGTTGACTCCAACAGCGGCGCTTCCGCTGGGGGCATTGGTGAACACGTAGTCCACTGATTTCACTGGATTGAGAGAGCTCTCCGTTTGGAGTGGCGGGGCATCTGGGTCGTACTCCACTACCCTGCTGCAGTGCCATCCTGTAGTACTACCGATAAAAACGGTCTCGCCGCCCATCGCAGGGAGCATTCCATCCTCAGCGCACAGCGTTTGATGGAATAGCTGTGTGGAAGTGCTCTGCTGGTGATAGTTGTAGTGAAGGTTTCCGTCCTCATTGACGTACAGCTTCTGCTCAACATTTACCGTTGTGCCCTTGAGGCCCGCCCACGGACTGGTGCGAATGACTACGCGTTGACCTAGTGAGTCGAACTCAATTCGGTCGTCTATCGTTGATTGCTCATCTGCATGTGACGAAAAAGGGATGGAGGCAATCAGGAGAAGATTGAGATATCGCATACTGAACTCGAATGCAGTGGTTGTTGGAGTGTCCAGTCTGGTTCGTTGCCTACTGCCAAGACGTGCCGAGGGTCATACAATTGAAGCGGATGTGATTCGTGTTTCGGATCGTCTGCCTAGCGCACGTTCACCGGCCCAATACTCTCCTTGGTGATGCACTACATGGGCGGCGATCTACCATCGGCATTCAGCACGGAAGGGTGTAGGTTTTAGCTTCCCCAAAAGAGGCATGCGCGTGCACGAAGAGAAGATCCGCCCCGTTCGATCCTCTGCGCCGGTTGAACGACAGGCTCAGCGACTGCCGCTGCTCGGCCTTGCCAGCTTCCTCGGCCTCCCCATCGGCGCCGCCGCTGCCCACGTCGCCACCGCCGCCAACCACGGGGTCACCGCAGGCGCCAGCACCACCGGCGTCTCCATCGGCGTACTCGCTTCAGCGGCCGTCGGCCTGATCGCGACGGTCGGCTCTCGCGTGCGTCAGGAGCGCTGGCCGTGGCTGGGCATCATCGGCGCGTTACTCAGTGCCGCGCCGCTGGTGCTGTTCCTGGTCGGGATGATGTTCAAGCACTGAGGCAGCCAGTGAGGCACGGCTGCCGACGTGGCCACTCCGTGCGGTGGTGCGTCGATCAAGCAGGCAGCGCCGCATCCAGTCGGTGCACTTCCACCGTGACGTGCACCAGCTCTTCATGCACAGAGAGCGCCTCGCGGATCTGATCGGCACTGAGTGGATCGGCGCTGACCAGGCTGGCCACGACCGCGTACTTGCCGCGGCCAACCTGCCAGACGTGCAGGTCGGACAGCTGCGCCGACCACGGCCCCTGTTCGATCACCTCGCGTACCTCCGCCACCACGGGCGCGTCCATCTGCGCATCCAGCAGCACGCGGCTGGTGTCGCGCAGCAGGCCGATCGCCCAGACGGTGACCAGTACTGCGCCCACCAGGCCCATCACCGGGTCCAGCCACGCTGCCCCCCAGACCTTGCCGCCGATCAGCGCGGCGATCGCGAGCATCGAGGTGGCGGCGTCGGCGATGACGTGCAGGTAGGCCGAGCGCAGGTTGAGGTCCTGGGTGCCATGGGCGCCATGACCGTGGTCGTGGTGGTCTGCGTGACCGCCGTGACCGCTCTGCTCATGCGCGTGGTGGTGCCCATGCCCATGGTGTTGGCCATGCGGGTGATGCCCGTGGTCATGGTTGTCGCGCAGCCACCATGCGCACAGCAGATTGACCGCCAGCCCGACCACCGCGATCGCAATGGCCTCGTTGTAGTGGATGGCACTGGGCACGAACAGCCGCTGCCCGGACTGCACGGCCATCAGCAGCGCGACGCCGAGCAGGGCAATGGCACTGGTGTAACCGGCCAGGATCTCGACCTTCCAGGTGCCGAAGGTAAAACGATGGTCGTGTGCATGGCGGCGTGCGAAACCGTACGCGAACACAGACAGCCCCAGCGCCAGTGCGTGCGAGCTCATGTGCCAGCCGTCGGCGAGCACGGCCATGGAGTTGAACCACCACCCGCCGATGATTTCCACGATCATCATCGCCGTGGTCAGCCAGAGCGCGCGCTGCGTGCTGCGCTCGGCCAGGGGATTGCCATCGTCGAACCGATGGGTGTGGCGGCGGGCGTCGGCGGCAGCGTTGAGGATCATGGGGCAATCCAGCCATTGGAAGATACCCCCATAGGGTATATGCTCCGGCCCCATGTCGCACGTTCAACATCACCGCAAACCCTTGCTCGCCCGGGTCCGCCGCATGGCGGGCCAGGTCGCCGCACTCGAAGCCTCCCTGCAGTCGGCCGATGCCGATTGCACCGATGTCCTGATGCAGGCCTCGGCCGTGCGCGGGGCGGCACACGCACTGTTGATGGCGCTGCTCGATGATCACCTGCAGGAGCACGTGGTCGGCCCGGACGATCCGGCCGAGCGCGCGGCCGAGGCCCAGGTGCTGGTCAAGCTGCTGCGCGCCTACGGCAAGTAGGCGGCGCAGCGCTCGCCCCGGCTCAGTGCCGGTGCCGCCGCCAGGCGTTCCACACATGCGTGCTGGCCAACAGTAGGCTGCCGACTACCGTCATCGGGGTCTCGGCCTCGTGGCTCGGCCAGCCCATCGCACCGGCCAGCAGCAACAGCAGCCCGACCAACGCGGTGGCCATCGCCAGCACGGGCAGACGGTGCTGACGGTGCGCGCGCCACAGCGCGAAGCCGGTCACCGGCGCAGCAATCGCCACGAACAGGGCATGCACCCACTCGGCTTCGGCCCACACCCCCATCAGCGGGAGCATCGCCGCAAGCAGCGGCAGGGCCAGGCAGTGCAGCAGGCATAGGCCGGACAGCGCGATGGCGCCGGCATCCAACAGGGCAGAGGATCGCTTCATGGGGCGTGGGGGTCTTGGTCTGTGAATGTTATATAGTAACATTTCACTTCCCCTCCAGACCTGCTCCGCCATGACTGCCTCTGCTGCCCTTCATGATTCCCGTCTTCCGGTGACGGTGCTGTCCGGCTTCCTCGGTGCCGGCAAGACCACCCTGCTCAATCAGCTGCTGCGCAACCGCGAGGGCCGCCGGGTGGCGGTGATCGTCAACGACATGAGCGAGATCAACGTCGACGCGCAGCTGGTCCGCGAGGGCGGCGCGGCGCTGAGCCGCACCGAGGAGACGCTGGTGGAGTTCAGCAACGGCTGCATCTGCTGCACGCTGCGCGATGACCTGCTGCACGAGGTGCGCCGTCTCGCGGCGGAAGGGCGCTATGACTATCTGTTGATCGAATCGACCGGGATCGCCGAGCCGATGCCGGTCGCGGCGACCTTCTCGGTGCGCGATGAGGCCGGCTTCAGCCTCAGCGACATCGCACGGCTGGATACGCTGGTGACGGTGGTGGATGGCGCGCAGTTCCTGCACGACTTCGGCTCCAGCGATCGGCTGATCGACCGCGGCCAGCAGGCCGGTGAGGACGACGACCGTGGCGTGGTCAATCTCCTCGCCGAGCAGATCGAGTTCGCCAACGTGATCGTGGTGAGCAAGTGCGATGTGATCGATGACGACACGCTGCAGTCCACGCTGGCCGTGCTGCGCGCGATGAACCGCGATGCGCGGCTGGTGCTGTCCGAACACGGCAACGTGCCGCTGCACGAGGTGCTCGATACCGGCCGTTACGACTTCGTCAAAGCCCAGCTGGCACCAGGCTGGATGCAGGCGCTGCGCGGGCAGCACACGCCGGAGACCGAGGAATACGGCATCACCAGTTTCGTCTACCGCTCGCGCCGGCCGTTCCATCCGCAACGCTTTGCGCGCTTGCTGGAGACCGGGCTGGGCAGCGTGATCCGCAGCAAGGGCTTCTTCTGGCTGGCCAACCGCATGGACTCGGTGGGGGAGCTCTCCAGTGTCGGTGCGGCCACGCAGACCTCGGTCGCGGGGGTTTGGTACGCCTCACGCGAGCGTATGGAGGCGGGCCTGGAGAACACCGTGCCCGAGCTGCCACCCACGCGCGTGCCCTACACGGATATCGGCTGGGCCCGCCAGCAGGCGGCATGCTGGACCGCGCCGCTGCCCAGCGTGGAACAGGTCGGCGATGCCGGCGAGTACCAGGCGATGCGCAGGCTGTGGCATCCCTGGTGGGGCGACCGCCGCCAGGAACTGGCGGTGATCGGCGTGGCGATGGACGAACACGCGGTGCGTGCCGAGCTGGATGCCTGCCTGCTCAACGATGAGGAACTGCGCGCCGGGCCGCTGTTGTGGCAGTCGTTGCCGGATGCGTTCCCGGCGTGGGCGCGCGCATGAGCCGAACGCTTTACACCGGCGTCAGCTGCCACCCCTGACCAGATGCGCGCAGGGTATGGCTCAAGCCGACCGCCTCCAGTAGCGCGACATCATGCGACACGATCATCAACGTGCCGCTGTATTGGCGGAGCATCTGCTCCAGCGCGGTCAGCGAGGGCAGGTCGAGGTGATTGCCGGGTTCGTCGAGCAGCAGCAGTTGCGGCGGCGTCTGTGCGTACAGCACCGACGCCAGCGCCGCCTTCAAGCGTTCGCCACCGCTGAGCGTGGCCAACGGCCGCAGGCTGCGCTCGGCATCCAGGCCGAGCAGGGCCAACTGCGTGCGCAGCGTGCCTTCGTCGGCCACCGGATGCGCGCGCTGCAGTAGTGACAGCGCTGATGCGTCATCGGGCAGCATCGTGAGGGACTGATCGAGCAGGGCGACGCTGGCCGAGACCTCGACATGCCCCGACACCGGCACCAACGTGCCGGCCAGCAGCCGCAGCAGCGTGGATTTGCCGCTGCCGTTGCGGCCCTGCACGCCGATCCGCTGGCCGCGCTGCACGGTGAGATCCAGCGTGTTCCCGGGCGCCTGCACCCACGGCAGTTCGGCGGCGATGAGCTCGGCCACGCGCTGGGGCCCTGGCTGACGGATCACCGGGGCGAGCAGGGCGATTTCCACGTCCTGCTCTACCTCGCCGGCGGCCTCGCGCACGCGCGCATCCAGTTCGGTGCGGCGCTCGCTCTGCTGCGTTTGCAAGCGGCCGGCGCTGTGCTCGCTGCGGTTCTTCATGCCACCGAGCAGGATCGGTGCCTGGTTGGCGGTGCGTGCCTCGCGTGTGGCGCGCGCCTGCCGATGCGCCATCTTTTCGCGCTGATCGCGCAGCTCGGTCTGCTGCTGGCGGCGCTCGCGCTTGCGCAGGGCCAGTTGGGCATCCGCGCTGCGCCGCTGGTCCTGCTTCTGTTCGGTGTAGAGATCGTAGTTGCCGCCGTACTGGCGCAGCCCGCCGGGCGACAGTTCGACGGTGCGCGCCATGTGCCGCAGCAGCGTGCGGTCGTGGCTGATCACGATCAGGCCGCCGTGCCAGCGCTGCAGCGCCTCGATCAGGCGTGCGCGATGGGCGGCGTCGAGGTGGTTGCTGGGTTCATCCAGGATCAGGCCCTCGGCACCGGACGGGAACGCACCGGCCAGCGCGACCTGCATCGCCTGGCCACCACTGAGCGTGGCCGCCGGCCGCAGGGGATCCAGCGCGGGCAGCCCGAGCAGCTGCCATTGCGCCTGCAACTGCTCGCGGAGGTCCCAGCGCTCCCCCACACGGGTGAAGTCGTCCGGATCGACGCTGCCGGCTTCGATCCGGTGGAGGGCGTCGAGCACTGCGCCGACACCGGCCAGATCGGCGATACGGCCTGCGGGTACGCCGCTGTGCTGCGTGAGCAGGTGCACCGGCCCGCTGCGCACGATGCGGCCGGCCGTGGGCGTGAGATCGCCACTGAGCAGGTGCGCGAGCAGGCTTTTGCCCACGCCGTTGCGCCCGACCAGGCCGGTCGGGGTGCCGTCGAACGCGGCGGACAGTTCGGAAAACAGAACCCGGCCGTCGGGCAGGGTATGCGTCACGCGATCGAGCGTGAGAGCGAATGCGGTCATGCGACCTCCATTGGATGCCAAAGACTCCCCTCCTGCGGAACAGGTGGGTGGAGACGGGCCGTCAGACGACGGCGGCATCAATGGCGCATGTAGGCCTACCTCGGCAACAAAGGCGGCTGACTGCCGCGCGGCCAGTATAAAACCGCCCGGCGGCAGGGCGATGAACGCCGCCTGCTCAGCAGCTGACGCCGGTCAGCCGGGCGCTGATGAAATCGATGAAGACCCGCAGCTTGGGCAGCACATGACGGCCGGAGGGCCACAGCAGGTAGAAGGTGCCGCAGGCATGGATACGGTCGGCCATCACCCGCTGCAGGCGGCCGTCGGCCAGTGCCTCGCGCACCGAGTGCTCGGGGATGTAGGCGATGCCGCGCCCGGCCAGCGCGAAGGCCAGCCGCGCTTCGATCGTATTGCTGACCATCGAGACCGGCAGTGCGAGCGGCGCGGCGCCCGGCGTCTGCGGCAGCGGCCACGGCTCCAGCTTGCCGCTGCTGGGGAAGCGGTAGTGCAGGCAGTCGTGGTGCAACAGATCCTCAGGCGCGCATGGGGTGCCGCGGCGGGCCAGGTAATCCGGGGAGGCGACCAGATAGCGCGGAAACACGCCGAGCTGTCGGGCGCTCAGGCGCGAGTCGGTCGGCTCGCTGACCCGCAGCACGGCGTCGAAGCCTTCCTCGATCACATCCACCAGCCGGTCATCGAAATCCAGCTCCAGGCGGATGCCGGGATACGCGGCCATGAACTCGGTGAGCAGCGGCAGCGAGATGTCGCCGACCAGCGGCAGACTGACCCGCAGCACCCCCGTGGGCGCCTCGGTCTGCTGGACCAGCTCGTCACGGGCGGCGTCACGCTCATCGAGGATGCGCCGGCACCGGACCAGGAAGCGCTCGCCCTCGGCGGTGAGGGTGACGCTGCGGGTGCTGCGATGAAACAGCCGCACGCCGAGTGCCTGCTCCAGCCGCGACACCGTCTTGCCGGCCGCCGAGGCGGAGATGCCGAGCATGCGGCCGGTCTCGACGAAGCTGCGGGTGTCGGCGACCTGCACGAAGGTCTGCAGGTTGCCGAGATTGTCCAAGGCTGACATGGGCGGTTGCACGGGGGGGGAAGGGGGGAACTGTAGCGGTCGGCAGCGCTGGCGGGGCGGGAGGCGGGGGCATCGGCCCGCAACACTGCGGTGCGCCGGTGCTTGGTTCCGGCCGAAGACCTTGGCGGGAGGGCACTTCACCGATTGCGGCCTGGCCGGTCCGGAATGTGCGGAGCGCCAACCGGCTGTTTCCCTGGCGGCTCACCGCCTACCGTGGCGCTCCCCCTTCTGCTGGTGCCCCCATGTCCTCCCTACCAGAGCTCCGCGAGCCCACCTCCTTCGATGCGCTACCCACCCAGGCGCGCCCATGAGCGGGCACGCGGTCGGTTCCACCGCCATCCCCCAGCCCAACGCCGCCAGCCGGTTGCCGTTCGGCGGGCTGCTCGCGCTGGCCTGCGCGGGTTTCATCACCATCCTCACCGAGGCGCTTCCGGCCGGCCTGCTTTCGCCGATGAGCGCCGATCTCGGCGTCAGCCGCGCGCTGGTCGGCCAGCTGGTCACGATCTACGCGCTGGGCTCGCTGGTCGCCGCGCTGCCGATGACCGCGCTGACCCGGCGCTGGCCGCGCCGCCCGCTGCTGCTGACCGCGATCGCCGGCTTCGTGGTGGTCAACACCATCACCGCGATGACGCACCACTACGGCCTGATGCTGGTCGCGCGCTTCTGCGCGGGCATCAGCGCGGGCCTGCTGTGGTCGCTGGTGGCCGGTTATGCCAGCCGCATGGTGGTGCCGCAGCTGCAGGGCCGCGCGATCGCGGTGGCGATGGTCGGCACGCCGCTGGCACTGTCGTTGGGCATCCCCGCCGGCACGCTGCTCGGCCAGACCATCGGCTGGCGCTGGGCGTTCGGGTTGATGTCGCTGCTCAGCGTCGGCCTGCTGGTGTGGGCGCGGCTGGTGCTGCCGCCCTTGCCGGCCCCGGGCGCGGCGGCCCAGCAGCCGCTGGGCAACGTACTGCGGCTGCGCGGCATGCGCACCGCGTTGCTGACGATGTTCCTGTACGTGCTGGCGCACAACGTGCTCTACACCTACATCGAACCGTTTGCGGCGCTGTCCGGCGCGGCGGCCTGGCTGGATCGCCTGCTGCTGGTGTTCGGCGTGGCCGCGCTGGTCGGCATCTGGATCACCGGGCTGCTGGTGGACCGCTGGCTGCGCGCGCTGGTGGTCGCCAGCACGGTAGCCTTTGCACTCTCGGCCGTGGCGTTCGGCCTGTGGCCGGGCTCGCCGTGGGTGCTGGTGATCGGCACGGTGGTCTGGGGAATCTCCTTCGGTGGCGTCCCCACGCTGTTCCAGACTGCCGTGGCGCGTCGTGCCGACGAGGCCGGGGACATCGCGCAGTCGTTCGTGGTGACGGGCTGGAATCTGGCCATCGCGCTGGCGGGCATCGTCGGCGGCGTGATGCTGGAAACCGTCGGTGAACGCTGGCTGCCCGCGGTCCTGCTGGTGCTGCTACTGGCCACGTTGGTGGTGGTGCTGCGCCAGCCGCGTGCGTGGGCCCCGATCGCGCACTGAGCCCAGCCGCCGCACACGGCAAGGTGGGCCGCGATACCCGGCGCTATGCTGGGGCCGGGTATCGCGATGGGAGCAGCGGGTGCGCAAGGGATTCGTTCGATGGGGTGTGCTGGCACTGCTGTGCGTGGCCGGCAGCGCGCACGCAGCCGAGCCGGAGCGACGCATCGCGCTGACGATCGATGATCTGCCCTGGCAGCGTCTGGACGAACGCGCCGAGCCGGCGCTTGCCGCCCGTCATGCACAGTTGATCGCAGCCCTGAAGCGGGCCGACGTGCCGGTGGTGGGGTTCGTCAATGAGGTCAAACTCGAGGTGGATGGACAGGTGCAACCTGCGCGCGTGCAGATGCTGCGCGACTGGCGCGATGCCGGGTTCGAGCTGGGCAACCACACGTTCGGCCATGTCGATCTGCATGCGATCGGCTTGGCCGCGTATGAGCAGGACATCCTGCGCGGTGAAGCTACCCTGCGCCCACTGCTGGCCGAAACCGGGCAGGCACCGCGCTGGTTCCGGCATCCCTATCTGCGTGCCGGGCAATCCCCGGAAGAACGTGCTGCGCTGGGCGTGTTCCTGCAGCAGCACGGCTATCAGGTCGCGCCGGTGACGGTCGACAACAGCGAGTGGATCTGGGCGTTCGCCTACGATCACGTGCGCGATACCGAGAGCGATCCCATCGCGCGGGAGGCCCGCCTGCGCCAGCTGCGCCGTGGCTATGTGCCCTACATGCTCAACAAGCTGGACTACTACGAGCAGCAGGGGCAGCAGCTGCTGGGCCGGCTGCCTGCACAGGTGTGGTTGATCCACGCCAATGCGCTCAGCGCGGACTGTGTGGAAGAACTGGTCGCAGCCACGCGCCGGCGCGGCTATCGCTTCATCTCGCTGGAGGTGGCCCTGCAGGATCCGGCGTATCAGCATGCCGATGGCTACAACGGGGCCGGCGGCATCAGCTGGATCCAGCGCTGGGCGATGGCGGAGAACGCACCGAAGGCCTTCTACGCAGGCGAGCCCCAGGTACCGGCGTGGGTGATGACGCTGGCCGGCCTGGAGGCGGAATAACGCAACCGCTCAGGCCGGCGTGTCGCTGTTGGGGTTCTGCATGTCCTCCGGTGCCTGCCCGTACTGCTGCTGACGCTGCTGGTGGAACGCGATGAACTCGGCCGGCGGCAGGGCCTTGGAGAACAGCCAGCCCTGCCCGAACTCCACCTGGCGCGCCTGCAGGTAGGCAAGCTGGGCCGGGGTTTCCACGCCCTCCGCCACGGTGAACAGCCCGAGGGTCTTGGCCATGTCGATGATGTGCGAGGTGACCGGGCTGGTGGCGCTGTCTGTCCCGATCGCATCGATGAACGACTTGTCGATCTTCAGCGCATCCAGCGGCAGTTGCTGGAGGTACTGCAGGCTGGAATAGCCGACACCGAAGTCGTCGATCGCCACGCAGTGCCCCATCCGCCGTGCATTGGCCAGGCTGGTGCGCGCCCGGCGGATATCGATGAAACCGCGCTCGGTCGCCTCCAGCCAGATCTGCTGGGGATGGATGCCTGTCCCGTGCAGCTTGGTGCTCAGCACCTTCAGTGCCCGTCCGCTGCTGACATCCTCGGCGGCCAGATTGATCGCGATGTGCGCGCTGCGGTCCTGCACCAGCAACGCGCGCATGTCCGCGATCACGTGGTCGATGACCTGGTCGGTCAGCGCCTCGATCAGCCCGGCCTCCTCGGCCAGCGGGATGAACAGATCCGGCCGCACCAGGCTGCCGTCGGGACGGCGCCAGCGCACCAGCGATTCGGCGCCCACGCAGATGCCGGTATCCAGCTCGATGATCGGCTGGTAGTGCATGAAGAACTCGCGCCTGCGCACGGCGGTGGCCAGTTCGCCTCGCAGCGACAGCCGCCGCCGCGACAGCCACACCACGCCGCCGATCGCCGCCAGCGCGCCCAGCACCCCCAGCGGAATGAACTGCCCGATCTGGTGGCGGAATGCGGCAACCAGATCGGTGCGTGGGGCGGTGGCGATGGCCAGCCATTCCTGGTCCTGCGCGGTGGCATACAGCGTCTGCCCTTCGATACCGCTTGCCGGCTCGCGCAGCAGCCGTTGCAGCAGGGCCTGGTCCTGGATGTCCTGCTGGGCGATCAGCCGTCCGTCGGGGCTGGCGACGGCCAGCCGCACGTTGGGATCGACGATCACATCGATCAACCGCGCCGGATCCATCAGGATGTCGTAGTGGCCGTAACTCAGGGCCATCAAGGGCTGCTGCGGCGTGCCGGCGAGCGGACGGATGTCCAGCGTAATGCCGGCGCCTTCGGCGGTGACATAGGTCGGTGGGGGCTGCACGACCCCGGGGTCCATCGGCCCCCACGAGGTGCAGGCCAGCCGGCCGTTCTCGAAGTACCCGATCTGCTCGGCCGAGTGGGTGCGCATCACCAGTCCGCGCATCACCTGCAGGTGCTCGGGCGAGCAGGGCACCAGGGTGCTGCGGTTGAGTTCACGCAGGGTGTTCAACGCGCCCTCGTAGGCGCGGTGCGCGCGCTGCAGGGTGCGCTCGGCGGTGGTCTGCAGCCGCACCTGTTCGAACTCGCTGGCGCGGCTCCAGGTGAAATAGAACACCGTGGCGATCGGCACCAGGGCGCCAAGCAGGGCGAGCACTACAGTGACGGCAATGATCCTGACGCGGTTCAAGCAGACCTCGATGCCTAGTCGAAAAGGGGTTCCATGGCAGCCCGGCGGGCCAGGGGACTCACCGCCCCGAGCCGCTATATGACCATCAGTGCGCGGGGATTGAAACAATGCCGCGCGCCGGGACGGGCGGGATAGGAGGCGGGACGCTCCATTAGGGGTTGAATCCGTCACCCTTGGGCAGGTCGCCGGCGCTTGCCGGCATAGCGACCCGGTATTCACCTTCGGTTCGCGCCCCCGGCCGGATCATCGCGCCGCACCCTTCCGTGCCCCGATCCGAGCCCGATGAATCCGACCCTGCCTGCCGCGTTGGCCCTGTTGTCGTTGCTGTTGCCTGGCCTGGCATCGGCGCGCACGGTCTATCGCTGCGTGCAGAGCAACACGGTCAGCCTGGCCACCGCACCCGAACCGGGCTCCAGATGCACGCCGCAGCAGATCGACGACAACGCCGTGCAGACCCCCAACCTGTGGGGCAACATGGGCGTCTTCAGCGGCACGCTGTATGAGCGTGAGCAGGACGGTGCGCTGGTCTACTCCACCCGCAACCTGCCCGGCTCGCGCGTGTTCCTGAAGTTCACCGTGGCCACGCCCCCGGGCGAGCCGGCGCACGAAGGCCTGGGCAAGGTCGGCACGCCGCAGTTGAACCGGCATGCCAAGCAGTTCAAGGCGGCCGCGAAGGCCACCGGCGTGGACGATGCCTGGCTGCGCGCGATCGCCCATGCCGAGAGCGGCTTCGATGCGGGCGCGATCTCGCCCAAGGGCGCCCAGGGCGTGATGCAGCTGATGCCCGATACCGCCACCGAATACGGCGTGGCCGATCCCCTCTCGGCCGAACAGTCGATCAGCGGTGGCGCGCGTTACATGAAGGCCTTGCTGCGCCGCTACAAGGGCGACCGCGTGCTGGCGGCCGCCGCGTACAACGCCGGCATCGGTGCGGTGACGCGCTACAAGGGCGTGCCGCCGTATGCGGAAACGCTGGCCTACGTGGAGAAGGTCAGTGCGCTGTACGTGCGCTACCGCGAAGCGATGGGGTTCAAGGTGGAAACGCCGGCGAAATAGCGCGGCGTTTCAGGGCGGAACGTCCGCGCTGGGCACGCGCTGTGCCGCACATCACTGGTTTCATGCGGTACGTCCTTCCATGGCGTCAGCCCGTATTGAAACAGGAACGAGGCATCCACACAGGTCGCTGTCGCCGCGCAGGGTTTGCAGGCACGCCACGAGCGGCTAAGGTCGTGTCCCGAACAGCAGCAGGCAAGGACAGCGATGACGCGCGGACGATGGGCAATGGTGGTGCTGATAGCAGCCCTGATGGCGGCGGCCCTGGCATGGACTTTCCTGCGCGAACCGGCCGCGCCCGCGCCGCCGCCGGGCCCGGTGGCGACCGTGCTCGGCTGGACGCCGCAGTTCAGCGTGCTGGCCGGCGACGGTGTCGGTGGCAGCACCGAAGGCCCCGCCGCCCAGGCGCGCTTCGCCGATCCCTACGGGCTGGCGGTGGACGCGCACGCCGTGGTCTACATCGCCGATGCCGGCGACAACAACCGCATCCGCCGCGTTCACCCCGACGGCCGCGTGGACACGCTGGCCGGGCACGGCGAGGGCTGGCGCGATGGCGCCGCGCTGCAGGCGCAGTTCAATACACCGTCCGGCATCGCGTTGGATGCGGCCGGCAACGTCTTCGTCGCCGATACCGGCAATCACGTGATCCGCCGCATCGCGGTGGACGGCACGGTGAGCACGCTGGCCGGTGATGGCCAGCGGGGGTTCGTCGATGGCCCGGCCGCGCAGGCGCGCTTCGATGGGCCGATGGGCGTGGCGGTGGATGCCGGCGGCCGCGTGTACGTGGCCGATACCTACAACGACCGCATCCGCGTCATCGAACCCGACGGACGGGTGCATACCGTCGCCGGTGGTGAGCGCCCAGGGCTGGTGGAGGGCATCGGCGCGGCCACCCGCCTGGATACGCCGGTGGCGCTGGCGTTGGATCCGCAGGGCAACCTGCTGATCGCCGACCTGTTCAACAACGCGATCCGCCAGCTTGCGCCGGATGGCACGCTGAGCACGCGCGTGGCCGACGGCGGTCTGCTCAGTGGGCCCCTGTCCGTGGCAGTAACCCATGACGGGGTGATCTACGCCAGCGACATCAACGGCAAGGTGGTGCAGATCTCGGCGCAGGGTCATCAGCTGGCCTTGGCCGGTGTGCCGCCGCAGCCGCGCTTCGCCCGGCCGACCGCACTCGCACTGGATGCCGATGGCGGGCTGTATCTGGCCGATGCCGCGTCCTACCGGGTGCACCGGCTGCGTGCGCTGGCCGCGGGCCAGACTGCGCCGCCGGCCCTGATCGGCCCGGCACCGGACGCGCCGTTGCCCGACACCGCCGGCCGTTGGCCACTGGCCCCGCAGGACGGGTGGCATGAGGTGGTCGGCACGCTGGGTGAAGTGCGCGGGGATTTCAAGGGCGAGAGTCGCCACCACCTGCACGGTGGCTTCGACATCCGCGGCGATGTCGGTCAGCCGGTGCTGGCGATTGCCGACGGCAAGGTCGATACGCCGTTCGCGGCGTGGTCGGTCGGCGGCCAGGCCGAAGGCCTTTCGCTGGGCCGGCTCAAGTACATCCACATGAAGGTCGGCCGTGACCCGCGCGATCGTCCGTTCGATCCGCGCTGGCAGCAGGTGTCCGGTGAGGACGGCACGTTGGAGCGCATCCGCGTGCGTCGCGGCACCCGTTTCGCCGCCGGCGAAGCGCTGGGCAGCATCAACCGCATGGCGCATGTCCACCTGAGCGTGGGCGCCAGTGGCTTCGAGCGCAATGCGGTGGCGCTGGGCTTCATCGATTACGCCGACACCTTCGCGCCGCGCATCACCGAGGTGGCCGTGCTGGACGATCTGGATCAGCCGATCCAGGCCGGCGCCGATGGCCGCGTTGCGGTCCCGCGCCAGGGCCCGGGCGTGCAGATCGTCGTGGAGGCGTGGGACCAGGTGGACCGCAATCTGCCACGGCGGCGGCTGGGGCTGTACCAGGTCGGCTACCAGGTGCTGGATGCGCAGGGCCAGCCGTTGGCCGGCTACGAGCAGCCGCGCTTCAACATCGTGTTCAACCGGATGCCGCGCGAAGACAGCGCCACCCGCGTGGCCTATGCGCCGGACAGTGGCATCACCGTGCATGGCAGCGCGGTCACCCGGTTCCGCTATCTGGTCACCAACACCGTGCGCGATGGGCTGGTCGAGACCGGGCGCTGGCAGCCGGATGCGTTGCCGGCCGGCGAGTACACCCTGCGTGCCAGTGCGCGCGACTACAGTGGCAATGAGGCGGTCGGCCCGCGCGATCTGAAGATCACGCTGCTTCCCTGAGCGACATCAGGCGCCGACGCGCACGCGCTCGGCGTCCATGTCGGCCAGGGGGCGCACCTCGATGCTGCCGAAACGCGACCACGGGAATTGCTGGGCGATGCGCATCGCCTCGGCGTGGTCCGGCGCGTTGATCAGGTTGAAGCCGGCCAACAGTTCGTGGGTCTCGGCGAACGGGCCATCGGTGATCCGGGTCTGGCCCTGACGCACACGTACGGTGCGCGCGCTGTCGACCGGTTCCAGCTTCTGCGCGAGCACCAGCGTGCCTTCGGCCTGCAGCCGGTCGGCGTGCTGCAGGCAGTCGTGCATCAGGCGGTCGTACTCGTCGCCGGGCAGGGCCTGCAACAGGCCTTCGTCGATATAGATCAGCAACAGGAATTGCATGGCCGGACCGGGATGAGCGGGGGAACGCGCATGATGCCCCAGCCCGCGCCCGTGACGTGTTGCAGCGCCGCAGCGGCGCCCTGTTCAGGAGCGGAAAAATACATCCGTGCGGCGTGTCGATTTCCGCCCCGCGGGTACGTTGTATCCAGTGAACGGCCCGGGTTACGGGCTGGCACACAGGAGCACCCCGTGAAAGTCATGGTACTGGTCAAGGCGACGGCAGCCACCGAGGCTGGTCAACTGCCTACCGAGCAGGACATCCGCGCCATGGGCGCCTACAACGAGCAGCTGGTCCAGGCCGGGATCATGCTGGCGGGCGAGGGCCTGCACCCGACCTCGCGCGCACGCCGGGTGGCGTTCGGCAGCGAACCGCCGCGGGTGATCGACGGCCCGTTCGCCGAAACCCGCGAGCTCGTCTGCGGGTTCTGGCTCTGGCAGGTGCGCTCGCTGGACGAGGCCACCGAATGGCTCAAGCGCGCCCCGTTCGCCCCGGGCGATGTGGTCGAGCTCCGCCCGATTCTCAGCGCCGAGGATTTCGGCGATGCCTTCACTCCTGAATTACAGGCGCAGGAACAACGTCTGCGCGACCAGATCGGCACGGCCGATTAATCCATCCCGCATGCCTGGAGCATTCCTGGAGCATTCCCATGAAACTGATTCCGTTCCTCGGCTTCAACGGCAAGACCCATGAGGCCATGGCTTTCTACGCGCAGGTGCTCGGCGGCAAGGTCACCTCGGAGATGAAGTACCGCGATATGCCACCGATGGAGAGCCAGGAGGGCTGTGGCGAGATGCCGCCGGAAACGCTGGACCACGTTGCCCACAGCCAGCTGGAGGTTGGCTCGGCGGTGCTGATGGCCGCCGATGGCCCGTCGCCGGACGGTCAGGGCAGCACCACGATCAACATCGAGCTCGACTCGATCGACGAGGCCGAGCGCGTATTCAAGGCGCTGGCCGACGGGGGTGAGATCAAGATGCCGATGACCGAAACCTTCTGGGCCCATCGCTGGGGCTTTCTGATCGACCGCTACGGCAAGCCGTGGATGGTCAACTGCATGAAGCAGCCTTGATTCCTCCGCTCAACAGGAACCCTCCGCATGACCAGCACGACGCAGCAGATGATCTTCGTCAACCTCCCGGTGCGCGATCTGGAGGCGTCCAAGACGTTCTTCGCCGCCCTCGGCTACACCTTCAACCCGACTTTCACCGATGAGAAAGCGGCCTGCATGATCATCAGCGACAGCATCTTCGTGATGTTGCTGGTGGAGACCTTCTTCGCGCAGTTCACGACCCAGCCGATCAGCGATGCACGCCGCCAGACCGAGGTGATCACCTGCCTGTCGGCCGAGAGCCGCAAGGCGGTCGATGTGCTGGTGGACACGGCGCTGAAGGCCGGTGCCCGTGAGCCGCAGCCCGCGCGTGACTACGGTTTCATGTACCAGCGCGGCTTCCAGGACCTGGATGGGCACCTGTGGGAGATCGCGCACATGGAGGGCGAACCCGGGTGACGGCACGCCGCGGTGCGGCTTGTGCCCCGGCCGCACCGGTGCTCTGATCGGCCGCATGGACACGGCACTGACGCAACGACTGGAGACGATCTGGCGCATGGAATCGCCAGTGTTGACCGCCCGCCTGACCCGCCTGCTTGGCGGCGATGTCGGCCGTGCCGAAGAGCTGGTCCAGGACACCTGGCTGGCCGCGCTGGAGCGCTGGCCCAGCCAGGGCGTGCCGGACAATCCCGGAGCGTGGCTGATGACCACCGCGCGCAACCGCGCCATCGATGTGCTGCGCCAGCACCAGCGCGTCGCCGGCCAGCATGCGCAGTACGGCAGTGAGCTGGAGCCCCTGCCATTGCCGGCGCCGGACGACAGCGACGCACTGGAAGACGATATCGGCGATGACCTGCTGCGGTTGATGTTCGTCGCCTGCCATCCGGTGCTGGCCGCCGATGCGCGTGTGGCGTTGACGCTGCGGCTGCTCGGCGGGCTGACCACCGAGGAGATCGCGCGCGCGTTCCTCGCCCCGGAGCCGACCATCGCCCAGCGCATCGTGCGTGCCAAACGCACCCTGGCGCAGAAGCAGGTGCCGTTCGACGTGCCGCGCCAAGCTGCCTTGCCGGAGCGTTTGGCTTCGGTACTGGAGGTGGTCTACCTGATCTTCAACGAAGGCTATGCGGCCAGCGCCGGCGATGACTGGATGCGCCCGGCGTTGTGCGATGAAGCGCTGCGGTTGGGCCGCGTGCTGGCCAGCCGGCTGCCGAGCTGGCCGCAGGTGCACGGGCTGCTCGCGTTGATGGAACTGCAGGCATCGCGCACCGCCGCGCGCACCGATGCGACCGGCACACCGATCCTGCTGCCCGACCAGGACCGCACGCGCTGGGACTGGCTGCAGATCGCTCGTGGCCAGGCGGCCCTGCAGCAGGCGATTGCGCTCGGTGGTGGTGACGATCCCTATGCACTGCAGGCGGCCATCGCCGAGTGCCACGCACGCGCACGCCGCGCCGAAGACACCGATTGGGCAAGGATGGCGGCGCTTTACGCGCGGCTTGCGCAGGTGCAGCCTTCGCCGGTGGTGGACCTCAATCGGGCCGTTGCCGTGTCGCGTGCGCAGGGAGCTGCGGCGGCCTGGCCGCTGGTCGAGCAGCTCAGCGCTGATGCGCGCCTTCGCGGCTATGCGCCGCTGGCCGTAGTGCAGGGCGACCTGCTGGCCCAGCTGGGCCGTGCGGCCGACGCACGGGCGGCGTTCGAGCGGGCAGCAGCGCTGACCGCCAACGGCCGCGAACGCGCGCTGTTGCAGGCGCGCGCGGAGGCTCTGGCACAAGGCTGACGCAATCTCATCTTGTCGGTCTGCATGGTTGCGGCTATCGTTGCGCCCTTCACAAGCATGACTGGGGCTGACCCCCGGTCAGCAACCACAGGGACAAAGGCTGATGCCGTCAGGGAAGAAACCGCCACGCGCGATGCGCGCGTGGTTGCTGCTGTGCGTGTTCCTCATCACCCCGTTCGCGCATGCGGCCGACAAGGTACAGCAGGCGTACTGGGCTGGCTTCGCCTATACCGGCGAGCAGGCTGCCCGCAGCGAGGTTGCGCCGCATAGCACCCGGGTCATCGACCGGCGCGGTGCGGAGGCCTTGAACCAACAGCTTGCCGGTGCCCTGCGCCGCCAGCCGCCGAGTCACCTGCAGCTGATCAGCGACCAGCTTGCCAAGCTGGATGGCACCACCAGCGCCACCGTGCTCGCCGCGGCGCTGGACCGTGAACTGGTCTCGGTCGAGCCGATCGGCGAGCAGTACAAGGTGCTGGTGGAGGTGGCACTGCAGGCGCTGTTCTTCGATTTCCGCGAGCGCCAGGTCATCGCCTCCTACCCGGTGACGCTGCAGCGTATCGACCTGCAGGACGACCGCCCGTCCGAAGGGGATATCGACGCGATCATCGCCGATCTGCTCTATGGCACTGCTGCCACCGCACTGCCGCAGGTACTCGCACAGACCCTGGCCAACGCGCAGCTTCCCAACGCCTCGATGCGGCGGCTGCAGGTGGGTGGGGTGACGTTGTCCGATGCGGCCCGGGTCAAGCTGCCCGACCCTGCGATGGAAGGCACCCTGCGCGCCACGCTGGCCCATGAGCTGTCCAAGACGCTGTCGTCCAACACCGGTATCGGCCTGTTGCCACCGGCCACCGGGGAAGCGATCGGCGGTGCGATGGCCGCGCGCTTTGCCGACGGAAAGGTGTATCAGCTCAAGATTCCCGAACCCGATTACGTGGTCACGCTGACGCTCGACGCAATGAAGAGCGGCGTCGTCAATGAAACCGCGGCCATGAAGACGATGCTGTTCGGCGCGTTCTTCCAGGTAAAGGTGACCGAGCCCTTCTCCGGCAAGGTGTATTTCGACCAGCCCCTGCGCAAGGGTGCCACCAAGGTGGTGCCGGTCACGCAGTGGCGGGTGGACCAGTGGTCGGCCAACTACGAAACCGTGTTGGCCGGCTTTGATGCGTTCGCTGGCGCTGCTGCCAAACGGGCGGATTCGCGCGCCTGGCTGGATGAGCAGAAGCCGGGCGGACGCCCCCTGCAACAACAGATCCAGGCCCTCCAGGAGTTGATCAAGTCATGTCGTTGATTCGTGCTGTACTGCTGATTCTCATTGCATTGATGGTCACCGCGCCGGTCGCGGCGCAGACCGCCAGTTCCCGCGGCATGGGCTCGGCCAGCTATGGTCTGCGCCTGAGCGCCGATACCCGTGCCCAGGCCCTGAACAAAGCCAAGGTCAACGCACTGGAAGCCTATATCGCCGAATCGGGCGCGGCCAAGCTGCGCCTGTTCGAGTCGCGCCGTCCGGAGTTCATCGGCGAGATCGACCGCTTCGTGCTCTCCACCGTGACCCTGTCGGAGAACGAGGACAAGAAGGCCAAGACCTACACGATCAGCGTTCGCGCCGAGATCAACACCACGCTGCTGCAGACCAAGCTGGATGCCGGCTCGGCCGTGGCCGGCGCACGCAGCAACGAACGCTCGCTGCTGACCTTCCTGTTCATGGCGCGCTCGCAGGACACCGTGCAGTCGTTCCAGGACAAGGAATACCGCCGCGTTGACGCCAGCCGCAGCTATGACGAAAACACCCGCGAAGGCGACTCCTTCCGTGGCAACTCGGTCAGCACCAACGGCAGCGTCAACCAGAACGCGTCGGTGTCGGTGACCAGCGGCGGCAGCACCACTGCGCGCAGCGAAACCATCAGCTGGAAGGTGGCCAACGCCGCCGAGGTCAACACCGCGATGACCGGTGCCTTCAGCAGCGCCGGCTACGAAGTGGTTGAAGCGGAGTACGTCGAAGGCGAAAGCGGCGGCCTGCTCAGCATCGATCGCATCCGCAAGGATTTCAGCACCGGCAACGACCTGTCTGCCGCCACCCTGCGTGATACCGCCAACGGCATCCGCGCCGCGAACATTCCGTACATCGCGGTCGGCACCCTGGATATCGGCATGCGTGACCGCGATCCGGCCTCGGGCAATACCCGCGTGTACGTCACGGTGACCGGCAAAGTGCTGGACGTGACCGGCCGCTTCCCGCGCACCGTCTCTTCGGTCGGCCCGGTGCAGTACGCCGGCCTGGGCCCGAACGAAACCGTCGCCCGTACCAATGCGTTGCGCGAGGCTGCCGAACAGGCCGCCCAGCAGATGATCAACGAGCTGAACGTCAAAGCCGTTCGTTGACGCCGTGCGGCGAACATCGGTGCGCCGCACGCCCCATTGCCTCCAGATCGTTTTTTTCGCCCGTGCCTGCACGGGCGTTCTTCCCTCACACAGGACCCATCCCATGATCCGTACTACCGTCATCGCACTCGCCGTCGCTGCCTCCTTCGCCGCGCCCGCGCATGCTCAGTTGAGCAAGCTCAAGGGTCTGGTCGGCGGCGCGACCGCCACCGAAGCCAGCGCCGCCGGCGCCCCGGACGAAGCCGCGCAGGATGCACTGGTGCGCCGTTTTGTCGCGTCGCAGTCGCATTCGCTGGCCGCGCAGACCTCCTTCGCCAAGGCCTTCGGTCTGGCCGAGCAGGTGCAGCTGCTGGAAGCCGAGCGTCAGGCGCTGTCGTCCGGTGCGGTGGACGTGAGCAAAATGAAGAAGTCCGTGTCCGTCAGCGAAGCCGCCCAAGCGGCGATCGATGAGCGCGTTGCCGCGCAGCCGGAACTCAGCGCCGAATCCAAGCAGTACTACACCGAAGGCCTGGTCTCGCTGATCGCCTCGGCGGCTGAAGGCCAGAAGCTGAGTGGCGAAGCCAGCAACTTCGCCGGTGGCATGAAGAACCTCGGCGCGGCGCAGATGGCCACGCTGGGCCGCAAGCTGGTCGCCGGTGCGTGGGTCGCCAAGGAATCCCCGGGCTACCTCAAGGGCCTGTACGACACCTCCAAGTCGGCGATGACGTTCGCCCGCGCCAGCAAGATCAAGGTGCCGGGCAATGCAGATGCGATGCTCGACGGCCTGAACTGATCCGGGACGGCCACGCATGCAGATTTCTACCCGACTGCTGAGCCTGGCCATCGCCGCTACCCTGCTTGCCGCGTGCGGCAAGCAGGAGGCGCCGGTGGACGAGGTTGCCAGCAAGACTGAATCCAAGGTGCTTTCGGCTGCGAATGCCGACACCGGGGCGTTGCGCGGTACGCCTGATTTCGGCGGCACCACCCAGGTCGCGCGGGAAGCCGACGGTATCGGCAGCACGCCGGAACTGGCTGTACTGGCTGCGCTGCAGTCGGCCGTGGCGCAGGTCAACGGCGTCCGTGTCGCCAGCCAGATGCAGACGCTCCGCGCCGGTCTGGATGTCGATGTCGACGGTCACCACGTCGGCAGCCTCCAGGCCAATGCCTTCGCCCAGCAGGCGATCGCGGCGTCGCAGGGAGCCGTGCTGGGCTACGAGATCCTCTCGCAGGAGGAAATCCGTCAGATTGATGAGGAAGTGATTGAACGCGTGCGGGCCAGCGATGCCGGCTTCACGTACGCCGCCTCGGCGTCGGCCAGTGGCTCGGCACAGGCGCAGGCCGACGCGAGCGGACAAGGCGGTTCGGCTTCGGCCAGCGTCAAGCAAAGCTACAAGGAAAGCGCGAAGGTCGATGCCAAGCGGGGGGCGAGTTCGTACGAGTCCGACGTCAGCCATCGCACCATGCGCAGCTACTGGAAGGTCCGCATCCGTGCCGACATCGCCAAGTACCGCGCACCGGACGAGCAGGGCCGGCCGAAGATCGTCGTCGCCCTGCCGCACGTCCGGTCGGGTAGCTATGCCGTCGGCGATGGCCGGGTAAGCAGCGAAGAGGTGGCGCGTGCCATCCGTGCACGCCTGTCCGACACGCTGACCCAGACCAAGCGTTTCATCGTGCTCGATCGTGAGTTCGGCGATGAAATGCAGGCCGAGATCGATCACATCAACAGCGGCAACGTGCGCCTGCAGGACACCGCACGCCTGGGCCAGCAGTTGGCGACGGATCTGATCCTGATTCCGAGCATCGAGCGTTTCGAGTACCCGCGCAGCGTGCGTCAGCTGCGCATGTCCGATCGCCAGGTGAGCTCGTACTCCGGCGGCGGTCGCATCACGTTGCGGCTGATAAACGCGGCCACCGGTGAAGTGGTGATGTCCGACAGTTTCGACCACCAGTTGGCCTCGACCGGGCCGAGCACGCTGCCGCGTGTGGTGGACGGCAAAGGCATGGCCGCGACGATGATGGATTCGCTGTCCGGCCAGATCGGGACCGCGATCATCACCGAGATTTTCCCGGTCTCGGTCGTATCGTTGAGCGGTGACCAGGTGGTGCTGAGCCAGGGCGGCGACGCCCTGCAGGTCGGCCAGCGCTGGCAGGCGGTGATGCTGGGCGAGGCCCTGAAGGACCCGCAGACCGGCCGCTCGCTGGGGCGCAATGAGACCCCGTGCTGCACGATCCGCATTGATCGCGTGGCCGCGCAGACCTCGTACGGGACGCTGGAAGAAGGTGCGGATCTCGGCGGCGCAGGCTTCCGCCCGGGTGCCATTGAACTGCGCAAGCAATTGGGTGCGGTGAAGCCGGCCACGACCGCTGCGGCGCCGTCGGGTAGCGGCAAGGCACCAGTCCGTGCCGCCAAGCCTGCCGCGGCGGCCAAGCCGGCAGAAGATCCGAACTGGTAAACGATGGCGCCGGGCCTTGGCCCGGCGCCTGTCCAGCTGCGGCATCGCCTACACTCGGGGTCCAGGTTTGGTCCCGTTGTGGAGAGAGCGATGAAGCGAGTAGTACTGAGCGTGCTGGCCCTGTCGGTGTCTGGCGCCCTGATGGCGGCGACGCCCAAATTCGACGGCGCGCGGATCTCCGCCGACGTCAAGGAGCTGGCCTCCGATGCCTACGAAGGCCGCTCGCCGGCCACGGCCGGTGAAGAAAAGACCATCGCCTTCCTGAGCAAGCAGTTCGCCGCGGCCGGCCTGCAGCCGGGCGGCGACCTCAAGGACGGCAAGCGCCTGTGGACACAGGCCGTGCCGCTGCTCAAAGGCGATATCGTCGGCACCCCGAGCCTGTCGCTGAGCAGCAAGGGCACGCCGCAGACGCTGAGCCAGGGCAAGGAAATCGCCGTGCGTGCCGCCATGAACGGTGCCAGCGAGGTGGACATCAAGAACGCGCCGCTGGTCTTCCTGGGCTACGGCGTCAAAGCCGGCGAGCGCAACTGGGACGACTTCAAGGGCGTGGACCTGAAGGGCAAGATCGCGGTCGTGCTGATCAACGATCCGGACTTCGAAACCGGCCAGGGCGATTTCGACGGCAAGGGCATGACCTACTACGGCCGTTGGACCTACAAGTACGAAGAAGGCGCGCGCCAGGGCGCCCTGGGTGTGCTGATCGTGCACGAGACCGCACCGGCCTCGTATGGCTGGGCCACCGTGGCCGGCTCCAACACCAACACCATGTTCGACGTGGTCCGCGACAACCCGGCCGAAGCGCATCCGCTGCTGGAAGGCTGGATCCAGCGCGATCTGGCGGTGGAACTGTTCAAGCGCTCGGGCCTGGATTTCGAGGCGCTGAAGAAGCAGGCGCAGACCCGCGACTTCAAGCCGGTCGAGCTGAAGGGCGAGACCTTCTCGGCCAAGTACGCGGTCAAGACCGAGGTGATCACCTCGCACAACGTGGCCGCGCGCCTGGAAGGCAGCAAGCATCCCGACGAGACCGTGATCTACAGCGCGCACTGGGATCACATCGGCGTGGGCAAGCCCGACGCCAACGGCGACACCATCTTCAACGGTGCGCTGGACAACGCCAGCGGCACCGCCTCGCTGGTCGAGCTGGCGCGCGGCTTCGCCAAGGCCAAGCGTCCGGAGCGTTCGGTGCTGTTCCTGGCCGTCACCGCCGAGGAAAAGGGCCTGCTCGGCTCGGAGTACTACGCCAGCCACCCGCTGTATCCGCTCGGCAAGACCGTGGCGCTGATCAACATGGATGGCATGGCGCCCTTCAGCCCGTCGCGTGATTTCGGCATCTACGGCTCGGCCAAGCTGGAACTGCTGGACCAGCTCAAGGACGTCGCCAAGGGCTGGGACATCCGCTACACCCCCGATCCGAAGCCGGAAGCCGGCCTGTTCTTCCGCTCCGATCACTTCCCGTTCGCCAAGCGCGGCGTGCCGGCGGTGTCGTACTCGGCGGGCCAGGATTGGGTGGAAGGCGGCGTCGCCGCGGGCAAGGCGGCGTCGGATGACTACACCGCCAAGCGCTATCACCAGCAGGGTGACGAATGGCAGCCGGACTGGACCTTCGCCGGTGCCTCGCGCGATCTGGAAGTGCTGTACACGCTGGGCAACCAGCTGGCCAACTCGCGCGCCTGGCCGAACTGGAGCGAAGACTCCCAGTTCCGCGCCCCGCGTGACGCCAGCGCCGCCGAGCGGAAGTAAGACCGCGTCCGGCCGGTATCGCCGGCCGGACCCCCAACCCGGCGCCATGCCAAGCGTGGCTGGCAGTCCCGGATCCCGATGTAGAGCCACGTCATGCGTGGCTTCGCGATCCCGGAACGAACGCCAGCCACCCATGGGGTGGCGCTACGCGGCTTCATCCCCCCAAACCCCGCCTTCGTCGCATGCCGCTTGTTCGCACTCGCGGCAGGGCTATGCTCGCCTCACTCCCTATGTGATGACGCCGCCGTGTTCGCCAGCCTCTCCCTGATCTTCCGCATTCTGTTGGCCTGGGCCGCCGCCATCGTGGTGGCGGGGTTTGTCTGGAGTGGCTTCTTCCATGGCATGGACGAAGGCCCCGGCTGGGTGTTCGGCTTGTTGGCCCTGTTCGTGATGGTGACGGCCCTGGGCAGCTGCATCGCCCATATTCGCCGGGTCCAGCATGCGGCCGGGCGCCTGGACGCGGCCACCCTGTCCAGCCGCCAGCGGCGCCAGATCGAGGTCCCAATGGATGCGGGCCCCGCCTTCGCCTTGGTCGAAGCCGCCATCGCCGAGCTGCCGCGGGTGGAAGACATCGAAAGCGCTCCGGGCAGCCTGCAGGTCCGTGCCTACGTACGCCGCGTGGATCCCTACAACGGCCGCCCACCGTCACGCTGGAACCTGCCTGCGCGGCTGGCGATCAAGCGCAACAGCGTGCTCGCCACGGTCACGCCGGGGCAGGGCACCAGCAGCGTGACGCTGCTGTTCGAGCCCGATGCCGGGGTCTGGGCCGATCTGCTCGCCGTCGACGAAGGCAGCAACCATGAGAACGCCGAAGCGGTCGGCCGTGCGATCACCCGTCGGGTGGCCGAGCAGCGCCGCGATGAGCAGGCCGCCGCCGAGCAGACAGCGACCGAGAAGGAACTCTCGGTGGCCAAACTCAACCTGCTGCATGCCCAGGTCGAGCCGCACTTCCTCTACAACACCCTGGCCAACGCGCAGGTGCTGACTCGCACCGATCCACCGCGCGCGGATCAGATGCTCGGGCACCTGATCCAGTACCTGCGCAGTTCGCTGCCCAGCGTGGACGAATCGATGTCCACCCTGGGCGTGGAGCTGGAGCGCACCCAGGCCTACCTGGAAATCCTCAAGATCCGCATGGGTGCACGCCTGGCCCTGCAGCTGGATGTGCCGCCGGCGCTGACCAGCCTGCCGCTGCCGTCGATGGCGCTGCAGACCCTGGTGGAGAATGCGATCAAACACGGGCTGGAACCCAAGCCCGGTGGTGGCACGGTGTGGATCATCGCGCGCGCCTTCGAGGACCATGTCACCCTCACCGTGGCCGATGACGGCCTCGGCTTCGGGCAGGGCACCAGCGGTACCGGGATCGGCCTGAAGAACCTGCGCGAGCGCCTGCGCCTGACCTGCGGTGAGCGCGCCGGCGTGGCCATCGTGTCCAATTTCCCCAGCGGCGTGGCGGCAACGATCACCCTGCCGCGCGATGCCCGGGAGGCGATCCATGCAGCTTGATGCACTCATTGCCGAAGACGAAGACCTGCTGCGCCAGTCGCTGGTCGCCCAGCTGCAGCGGCTATGGCCCGAGCTGCGGCTGGTGGCCGAATGCGAGGATGGCGCCAGTGCGCTGGAGCGCTTGGCCGAGCTGAAGCCGGACCTGGCCCTGCTCGACATCCGCATGCCGGGCATCACCGGCATCGAGGTGGCCCGCGCGCTGCCCGAGATCAGCCCGCGCACCCAGGTGGTGTTCGTCACCGCTTACGACCAGTATGCGATCGATGCCTTCGAACAAGGCGCGATCGACTACCTGCTCAAGCCGGTCAGCGATGAGCGTCTGCTCGCCACGCGCGAGCGGATCCTGGCCCGCATGCAGCTGGGCCGACCGGACAGCGGGATGCTCGAGCAGCTGCTGCAGCGCCTCGGCAATCAGCCCGCCGCCGCCTCAAGCGCGCCGCCACTGGCCTGGATCACGGCCAGCAACGGACGCGACACGCAGCTGATCATGCTCGAAGACGTGATCTACTTCCGTGCCGACAGCAAATACACCACCGTGGTCACCGAGCAGGGCGAAAGCCTGCTGCGTACCTCACTGCGCGAACTGCTCGATGCGCTCGACCCACAACGGTTCCGCCAGATCCACCGCTCCACCATCGTCAACATGAAAGCCGTCGCCGCGGTCACCCGCGATGACACCGGCCGCGGCCAGCTGCGCTTGAAGCACCGCGCCGAAGTGCTCAATGTCAGCCAGCCCTTCATGAGTCTGTTCCGCGGGATGTAACGCGCCTTTTCTTTCGTCTGGAGCCTGCCATGCGTATCGCCGTTCTCGTCAGTCTCTGCGTGCTGGTGCTGGCTGCCTGCCAGCAATCGAGCAACACCTCCGTCACCCGCATCCGCGCCAATGGCGTGGATACGCTGTACAGCAAGACCACGGTCGACAACGGGGTGGCCAACTTCGATTGCATCGCCAGCAGCAGCGGCCACTGCCATTACCTGGTGCTGGACGCGCGCTGCGGGAAGGACACCGACTGCCCCTATCCGCCTCTGCACCGGTTGGCAGTGGCGGTCGGCAAGACCGAGCAGATGGCCGGGCTTCCGGCCGGCTTCCGGCACTGCGTCAGCGCAGTCCAGAAAGAACAATGCCACCGTGAATGATCACGGTGGCATCGTGGCTCCCCCCGCTTTTCAGTAGGGTCAGAACGCGGGCTGCAGATGCAGGTTGGTGCCGTTGGGCTGCTCGCCGACGTGGTTGAGCTGCCCGACCAGTTCGGTGTGCTGCTTCATCCGGCCGATCTCGCGCATGATGCGGATGTCCTCGTGGCGCAGCTCGCGCTTGGCGCTCACGGCCTGCTTGTAATCCAGGACTTCCGGATAGTGATGGGCCATGTCCAGCGCTTCGGCCACGCATTCCACCGTATCGGCATCGGAGGTGATCCGGGCGCGGCTGTTGAAGGCCTTCATCCAGCGCTCGAAGCCGGCGGTGTGATCGAACATGTTGGCCATGAACCAGATCACGAACAGGATCGAGACCCATGACCCGAACACGATCACCACGCGGGTGAAGGTGATATGGAAGTCATCCTTCCACAGGTAGTTGCTGATCAGGCCCAGGATCAGCAGCGAGGACGCCTGCCACCCGACGATCGAGGCCATCAGCCATTGGCCCTTGGCCTTGGCGAGCACCGCGACTTCTTCGCGGATCTGCTGTTCACTCTTGTTACGCCAATGCGCGACCTGTTTTTCGAACGGGCTGCTGTACAGCTCGTTGTCCTGCAACAGCAAACCCAAACCTTTGAACAAAGCGATCATGACGAGCTCCTTCTGGAACGTGCGGCAGCGCATTGGACGACGTTGTGGCACGTCCAGTTCTAGCACTTTCACGGCGCTTGGCAATGGGCAAAGCGCAAAGATCCGGCGTCATTCCTGCCTGAATGGGCAAACTCGCAGCGGATTTGCGCACTGCGGCACGTAAATCACCGGGTAAATAGGCCGCGGACGCCGGTTCTCATGCTGCAGTTGCACAATGCGCAGGCCCAGCGCCACCGTGCCCTCGCCAGCCCCGGCGGTATCACGCAGAATTGACGCATCCGCGCGAAACGCCGGTCCGCTCCGCCCTCGGTACTGTTGATGTCTTCCCTGCTGCGTTCGCTTGCCCGCCCTGCCACCGCCCCGATCCGCCGCTGGGTGCTGGGCGCCTTCCCCCGCGGCCAGAGCGGGATCGATTACGACCATCCGCTGGGCGATCCCGGCTGGTTCGGCCCGGACAGCATCACCTGGCGCGTGCACTCCGAGTTTCCCGGCATGCTCGCCGGCGGCCTGTGTGCCCTGATGCTGCAGACCCTGCATCCATTGGCACTGGCCGGGGTGTACGACCACTCGAACTTCCGCGATGACCTGGTGGGCCGCCTGCGCCGCACCACCGCGTTCGTCGCCGGCACCACGTACGCACCGAGCGCGGAAGTGGAGGCGCTGATCGCCAAGGTGACCCGCATCCATGCACAGGTACGCGGGCACACCGCCGACGGCCGCGCGTATTCCGCCGACGATCCGGCGCTGCTCACCTGGGTGCACGTCACCGAAGCCTACGGCTTCCTGCAGGGCTGCCGACGCTATTGCCGCGACGTGCCCACGGCGGTCGCCGACCGGTATTACCGCGAGTACAAGCGCGTGGCCGAGGCGCTCGGCGCCACCGATGTACCCGCCTCGGAAGCGGAGGTCGACGCGTACTTCGCGCGCCAGCAATCCGGGCTGGTGTTCGATGCCCGTTCGCAAGAAGTACTGGCGGTGTTGTCCGGCATCCGCTTGCCGGTACCGATGGCGGGGTTGTCGCGCGAGCTGTTCCTCGGTGCGGGCGCGGCGCTGTTGCCGGACTGGGCTACGACGATGCTGGCGCGCACGCCAATGCAGCGTGCGCAGTCGCGTGCCTCTGCGGTGATGTTGAGAGGCATGGCGCCTTTGTTCCGACGTGCCCTGCAGGATGGCCTGGCGACGCGCGCATGCACGCGTATGGATGTGCCGGCTGGCGTGCTTGCTGATTGGCCTTGAAGCGGTAGGTGCCGATCGTTGGTCGGTACTCGCGAGTGCCCGTGTCTGATGGTTAGGTCGGACACGTGCAGGCTTCCGGGACCCGCTGCAAGTCCCGCTCCGCGGCCCGGCCCAGCCGCTGGCGGCTGTGCGTTCAGTCGCATGCGAGGCAGTGCCTCGCAAGCAATGCGCCTTCACCCAAATAAGCTCGTATGCCGCCATCCATGGCGGCATACGGTCCCTCCAGCCTGCACGTGCCCGCCCCCTGACAATTGGCTGGTGGCCATGCTGAGGTCAAAAGCCAGCGAACAGCGCTGAGCGGCAAGGCTGAGTGGTAGCGCCGGGGTGCACGTCCAAGTGCCAATCCGCTGTGCGGATGCTGAGCAGCGAAGTACGCAGCTGCTCAGAGCAGAAGTGCAGAGCATCAAGGCGATGCCGTGCAGCCGAGTAGCCAAGCACAGAGCAAAGCCACAGAGCAAAGCCACAGAGCAAAGCCACAGAGCAAAGCCACAGAGCAAAGCCACAGAGCAAAGCCACTCAGCAAACGCACTCAGCAGAGCCCCAGAGCATAGCCCA
>NZ_JASCOO010000199.1:0-745 GCF_029959485.1 Stenotrophomonas sp. PS02301 | reverse complement strand
CATCGGCGGCGACGGGCGCGGCCGGGGCGGCCTGTGCAGCCCTCGGCGCGGCCGGCCGGGGTGCGGCGGCGGGTTCAGCACGGCGCGGCGGCGCAGCGACGGCTGCCGCCTCCGGCGCAGGCTCACGGATGATGGCGTTGGACATCGCGCCCGCCGGGGCGACGATCTCCGGCTCGGCCACGGCGGCGGCGCTGTTGGGCGCATCCACCAGGGCGGAATACTCACGGACCAGACGGCCCTGCCCCCAATCGGCTTCGATCAGGAAATTCAACGCGGGCGTCGCCACGGGCGCATGACTGCTGACGCGCACCACGGCGCGGCCCTGCGCATTGCGGGTCAACTCAAACTGCAGCTCGCTGACCAGTCCGGACGGCGGTTCCAGCCCGACCCGGGCGAAGGTCGCTGGCGAGGCCAGCGCAACGCGGAGGTTTTCCAGCTCGGACGGATCGGCGGAAATGACCGGGATTTCGGCCAGCAAGGGTTGGCCCGGTTTGGACAGCACCCGGATATCGCCCAGGCCCAGGGCCATGGCGGAACTGCTGGCCAGGGCCAGCAGCAGCGTCGACACATACTTGAGCGGACGCACTGCGCCCGGAGCCCGGTTCTTCATGGCGGCCAATATAACGGCTCCCCCCGTGATCGGCGATGTTTCAATGCGGGCGGTGGGGGGGGGGCCCCCCCCCCCCCCCCCCCCCCCGCCCGCCCAGGGGGGGGCGGCCGAGGGGGCGGGGGGCGGGCCGGTGGG
>NZ_JASCOO010000198.1:0-753 GCF_029959485.1 Stenotrophomonas sp. PS02301 | reverse complement strand
GGCTGGCCGCGCGCAGCGCGGCAACTATCGAAGAAGCAACGACGGGCCGCGATAGCGGCCCGTCGTCGTTTCAGCCTGCCGGCCAGCGGCCGGCACTACCGGGCCTGCCATCGCCCGCTACAATCGACCCATGCCCGAATTCAAATCCAACCAGCTGTCCATGACGGTGCTGATGTCGCCGGACATGGCCAATTTCTCCGGCAAGGTGCACGGCGGCGCGGTGCTGCGCCTGCTCGACCAGGTCGCCTACGCGTGCGCCAGCCGCTATGCCGGCAGCTACGTGGTCACCCTGTCGGTGGACCAGGTGATGTTCCGCCAGCCGATCGCGGTCGGCGAGCTGGTCACCTTCCTGGCCTCGGTGAACTACACCGGCACCTCCTCGATGGAAATCGGGGTCAAGGTGGTGGCCGAGGACATCCTCAAGCGCAGCGTGCGCCACGCCAACAGCTGCTTCTTCACCATGGTCGCGGTGGATGACGACGGCAAGCCGACCCCGGTGCCGCCATTGGTGCTGGAAACTGCCGACGAACGCCGCCGGCATGCCGCCGCGTTGATCCGCCGCCAGCTGCGCGAGGAGATGGAGCAGCGCCACCTGGAGCTGCTGGCATCCAATCCGCCCGCACCGGGCGATCTGGTCGAGCAGGTCTGAACCCTGCGCCATGACCCACGGTCATGGCCTGCCGGGCAGGTATCGACCGTGGGTCGATACCTGCCAGATGGCGCGCGCTGCCGGCCCGCGGCCGGCCCTACCCC
>NZ_JASCOO010000197.1:0-1075 GCF_029959485.1 Stenotrophomonas sp. PS02301 | reverse complement strand
GGGCTGCTGGGGCGTGGGGATTACATGGGGCATGCGCGCGTCCTGTGGAGAGGTTTCGCCGCAGTCTAGAGCGTTTTCCCGCCGCCACAAACAGAAACGGCCGCGCAGGGCGCGGCCGTCATCAGGAGCAATGCGCGTGGATCAACGCGACATCGGCAAGGCCTGCTTGCGGACCACCCGGTACTCGCCGTCCACGACCTGCGACGGAACGGTGCGCGCACTCTTGCGCTGGGCGAGCAGCTTCCATGCCAGACCGGCGATGATCATCGCCGCGCCCACGAACACACCCACGAACACCAGCGCGGCCAGGATCGCCAGGCCCAACAGACCGACCGCGACGCGCACCAACGGGTGGCGCGGCTTGCGCGGCGCGAACAGGGCACGGAACTGGTTGAACTGGAAGATGCGGCTGTACATGGCACTCTTTTTGGCTGAGGTCAGCAGTGGACGAGTATCCGTGCTGGCTTTTGTCATTGAGTGAAAAAGTCGTTAAACGTACCGCGTGTTCATTTCAAATCAATGACTTGTATTCATCCGGGAGCCAGTGACATGAGTGCGTGAGACACTGTGCTTCCACTGCCTGTTGTAGATGCCATGTCCGTTCCAGAGTCCACCGCCACCGCCATCATCGCCCTGGATGCCATGGCCGACGGGGGTTTCGCCGAAACCGATGCCACCATCGAGGGCGACAGCGAATCGGTGGTGTTGTACCGCGAGGGTGACCAGGTGCGCGCGTGGCTGAACATCTGCCCGCACGCGGGCCGCCGGTTGGACTGGGCCCCGGGGCAGTTCCTGAAAAGCAAGGACGGCCATCTGGTGTGCGCAGCGCATGGCGCCTCGTTCTCGTTGGACAACGGTGATTGCGTGGCCGGCCCGTGTCGCGGTGATCGCCTGCGCGCGGTGTCCGTGCAGGTGCGCGACGGCCAGGTCTGGCTGGCGTGACAACGACCGGTGGGCCCGGGCCCATCGGTAGGTAGCGACCGTTGGCCGCTACGTCTCAGATGTCGCCCACCGACCGGTAGTGGGGGGGGGGGGGCGGGGCGCCGCGGCCGCAGGGGAGGTATAAGAAGAACGA
>NZ_JASCOO010000196.1:0-1082 GCF_029959485.1 Stenotrophomonas sp. PS02301 | reverse complement strand
GGGTTGCCGGCCAGCGGCCGGCACTACCGGGAAGCTTTACGGGCTGCCGACCAGCGGTCGGCACTACCCGGGTCAGAAGGCTTCGGCCGCCTCGATGGTGTTCTGCATCAGCGTGGCCACGGTCATCGGCCCGACCCCGCCCGGCACCGGGGTGATCCAGCTGGCGCGCTGGGCGGCCGCCTCGAAGCCGACGTCACCCACCAGGCGGCCATCGTCCAGGCGGTTGATGCCCACGTCGATCACGACCGCGCCCGGCTTGACCCATTCACCCGGGACGATGCCCGGGCGGCCCACCGCGACCACCAGGATGTCGGCGTTGCGCACCGACTGCTCCAGCACGTCCTTGGGGGTGAACTTGTGGCAGCTGGTCACGGTGCAGCCGGCGATCAGCAGCTCCAGGCCCATCGGGCGGCCGACGTGGTTGCTGACGCCGACGATGGTGGCGTTGCGCCCACGCACCGGCTGATCGGTGTGGCCCAGTAGGGTCACGATGCCGCGCGGGGTGCACGGGCGGAGGCCGAACTCACGCAGGGCCAGATGGCCGACGTTTTCCGGGTGGAAGCCGTCCACGTCCTTGCGCGGGTCGATGCGGTGGATCAGGCGATTGGCGTCCGGGATGCCCGGCAGCGGCAGCTGGACCAGGATGCCGTGGATCTTCGGATCGGCGTTGAGCTGGTCGATCAACGTCAGCAGCTCGGCCTCGGTGGTCCCGGCCGGCAGATCGTAATCAAAGGCTTCGATACCCACTTTCTCCGCCGCGCGGCGCTTGTTGCGCACGTAAACGGTCGAGGCCGGGTCGCCACCCACCAGCACCACGGCCAGGCCCGGACGGCTGCCACCGGCAGCCAGGCGGGCATCGACCCGGACCTTGAGGCTGTCCAGCAGGTCTTCGGCGATGCGGCGGCCGTCGAGAATGCGGGCGGAAGAAGCGGTGTCGGAAGTCGGTGAGCTCATCGAGGGCGGCAGGCGTGGGGGCGACGGTCGTCTATTGTCCCCGATTCGGCCCGCCCCGCCCACCGGTAGTGGGGGGGGGGGGGGGGCGGCGCCCCCCGCCCCCCCCCCCCCCCCCCCCCGGGGGGGCG
>NZ_JASCOO010000195.1:0-1188 GCF_029959485.1 Stenotrophomonas sp. PS02301 | reverse complement strand
ACCCGGTTTAATGGGGGCCGAGTTGGTGCAAAGGGCATTGGGGGGGCCCACCACGCTTGGCTTCGGCACGATCCAGATCGCGGCGGGTCTTGAGCGGGTGTTCGGCATCCAGGCCTCGGTGCCGGTGCAGTTGACCATCATCGCCGTGGCGTTCGTGCTGTACATGGCTTCCACCACCAGTGGCGTGCATCGCGGCATCAAGTGGCTCTCGAACTTCAACCTCGGCCTGGCGGCATTGCTGCTGGCGCTGATCCTGGTGCTCGGGCCGACCGGCTTCATCTTCGATACGTTCACCACCACGATCGGTTCCTACCTCAATTCACTGGTGACGATGAGCCTGCGGATGTCGCCGTTCTCGGGCAGCACGTGGGTGGCGGACTGGACGATCTTCTACTGGGCGTGGTGGATCGCGTGGGCGCCGTTCGTGGGCTCGTTCATCGCGCGCGTCTCGCGTGGGCGCAGCATCCGCGAGTTCGTGCTGGGCGTGGTGATCGCGCCGAGCGTGCTGGGCTTCCTGTGGTTCTCGGTGTTCGGCGGCACGGCGCTGTGGTCGCAGATTTTCGGCCACGTGGATCTGGCGCAGGCGCTGGGCAATGGCTACGAGACGGTGCTGTTCACGATGTTCGACAGCCTGCCGATGCCGACGGTGCTGTCGGTGATCGCGCTGGTGTTGTTGATGATCTTCTTCGTGACCTCGGCCGATTCGGCGGTGCTGGTGCTGGCGACGATGTCGACGGAGGAGGCGGGCGATCCGCCATTGGCGCGCAGGATGGTGTGGGGCGTGGCGATCGCGTTGATCGCGGGCGTACTCTTGTTGGCGGGCGGTCTCAATGCGCTGCAGGGGATGATCACGATCGCGGCATTGCCGTTTGCGTTGTTGATGCTGGCGGTGATGTGGTCGTTGTATCGGGTACTGGATATGGAGCATGCGCTGCAGCGGCGCCGTGCGCAGCGCGCGCGGCGGTTGATGGATGAGTGGATCGAGCGGGAGATCGCGGCGCAGGAAGAGACTCGCGATGAGGCGGCTCGGGCGCCTTGAGTTGGTCGCCTGGAGCGGCACGCTTCCCGGGCTATCGGTGGGCGGGCCGGGACGGGTGGGTTGGCGGGACACGCCGTGAATCCGTCCATGGAGGCTCATGTCGCGCCATCCATGGCGCTCATGGTCCCGACAACCCACCCGCCCCGTCC
>NZ_JASCOO010000194.1:0-1210 GCF_029959485.1 Stenotrophomonas sp. PS02301 | reverse complement strand
GCCCGGACCCGCCGTGAACCCATCCATGGGGGCTCATGTCGCGGCATCCATGCCGCTCATGGTCCGGGCAAGGCCAGGCCCTACCCGCCGCCCCGACGCTTTCTCGGCGGACGGGCGAGCAAAGCGGTAGTGCCGGCCCGTGGCCGGCAACCTCGTTGCGCAGATCGAAAAGATGCGGCTTCCGGCGTGTATACCGCCGCGCGATGGTCGCTACGCGCGCAGCAGTTTGTAGAGGGTCGTGCGTGAGATGCCGAGCTGGCGTGCGGCGGCGCTGACGTTGCCCTGGTGGGCAGCCACGGTCTCGCGGACGTGCTGTGTGTTCTGCGCGCGCAGTGATGCGTTCGTGGCGTTGGCATGCTGCACATCGAGCTTCACGCCGGCATGCGGTGCGAGTGGTCCGCGCAGGTACTGGACGTGCACGGCAGTGTCGTCATCCAGGCGGACGCGGTGGGAGGGGCCGGCCTGCAGCAGGCGGCGGCGCTGGTGGACGCTGGCGCCGGCGAACAGGCCCTCGAGGGTGAGCAGGGGCAAGGCTCCGCGGCGTGGGAGTCCGAACAGGCGGCGGGCGACGCGATTGGCGGCGCGTACGTGGCCGTCTTCTTCGATGGCCAGCAGGCCCTGCAGCGGTGAGTGCAGCCAGCGGGTGTCGTGTTGCACGGCCAGCAGGTGGCAGGGACGGTGGTCCTGCATGAGGCGGTTCTCGGCCGACAGCGCGGCCTGGCGGAAGTAGCCGTGCAACAGCTCGGCATCGCGCTCGCCGGTGCCGGTGATATCCAGTGCGCCCAGCACTTCGCCATCCAGCCCATGCAGCGGAACGCTCAGGCAGAACACCGAGGCGAAGCGGTCGAGATAGTGCTCGTTGCCGCGCACCAGGGCGGGCGCGTCTTCGGCCAGGCTGCAGGCCGGTGCGGTGGTGCCGATGTCGATTTCGCGAAGGCGGCGACCGATCTGGATCGGGCGCAGTACCGGGACGTCGGCCAGGCCATGTTCGCGCTGGGCGATGACCAGGCCATCGGCGTTGACGCAGAACAGGGTCCATTGGCGGCCACCGAAGGCGGCCCAGAGGTGGTCCATGTCCTCGCGCACACAGCGTGCGAGGCGGCGGTCGGCAGGGTCGTCCAGGCGCGTGGCAGCCGCGGCAAGAGGCGCGTAGTACGGCTCCTGCCGCGGCTGCCCCCCCGCCAGGCGCGAACGCGCCCACGAGCGCGGC
>NZ_JASCOO010000193.1:0-1373 GCF_029959485.1 Stenotrophomonas sp. PS02301 | reverse complement strand
CCCCGCGACCATCGGAGACCAGGAGGAGCCGGCCAGCGGCCGGCACTACCCGATGCCTAACGTGGCCGGAATTCCGGTGCGGATCAATCCACCACGCGGCAGAACACGGCCTTGAGATACCGCGATTCCTGCACGTGGGCCATGAACGGGTGATCCGGACCTGCGCCGGCCACCTTCAGGATCTGGATGGTGCGGCCGGCGTAGAACGCGGCGCGGCGCAGCATGTCCAGGAACTGGTCTTCGGCCACCAGGCCGGTGCACGAGAACGTGGCGAGCAGGCCACCGGGCTTGACCACCCCCAGCGCCAGCTTGTTCATGTCCAGGTACTTCTTCAGCGCGGTGATGACCTGGTCGCGGTCGCGGGTCATCTTGGCCGGATCGAGGATCACCACGTCGAACTTCTCGCCGCGGTTGGAGGCATCGCGCAGCCACGGGAAGATGTCGGACTGGATGAACTTCGGGCGCACGTTGTTGAGCTTGGCGTTGCCCTTGGCGATGGCGATCACGTCTTCATCGATGTCGATACCGACCACCTCGGCCGCACCGCGCGCGGCGGCGTACACCGCAAAGCCACCGGTGTTGCAGCACAGGTCCAGCACGGTCTTGCCTTCCACCTGCTGGCTCAGCCACTGGCGGTTCTCACGCTGGTCGGCGAAGAAGCCGGTCTTGTGCGCACCGGCCGGGTCGGCGCGGAACTTCACGCCGTACTCGGTGATCACCGAGGCTTCGGTGGTGGTGTTGCCGTGGAAGTCGAAGCTTTCCTGCTTCTGCACGTGCTCGTCGGCGAAGCTGTGGAAACGGCAGCCCGGGAACTGTTCGCGCAGGGCCTCATACACCCACTCGCGGTGGCGGAACATGCCGGCGGCGAAGAATTCGACCACGACCAGATCGCCGTAGCGGTCCACCACCAGGCCGGACAGACCGTCACCTTCGCTGTGGACCACGCGCCAGGCATCGGAGATCTCGTCCAGCTTGAGCACCTCACGGCGCAGCGACACCGCCTGGGCGATCTTGCGCGAGAACCAGCCGGCGTCGACCGGGATGGCCTGATCGGTCTCCAGGATGCGCACGGCAATGCGCGAATGACCGTTGTAGAAGCCACGCCCGATCCACTCCCCGTCCACGCCGACGACGTCGACGATGGCACCGGGTTTGGGACGGACGGCCGGCTTTTCGACCAGTTTCTGGAAGATCCACGGGTGGCTGGAGCGCCAGGCGTTCTTGAGGCGGACAACGGGGGCAGGGGTATTCATGGGCGTATTGTAAACGGGAAGCCTGCAGCCCTCGGCGCTGGGAGCGACGCCGCTGGCGCTCTGGTAGTGACGGCCGCTGGCCGTCAGCGCGGTAAACCCGGCCGCTACGTGGTTGACGGC
>NZ_JASCOO010000192.1:0-1432 GCF_029959485.1 Stenotrophomonas sp. PS02301 | reverse complement strand
CCCCCCGGGGGGGGTGTTGTGCCGGGCCGCGCGGCGGGGGGGGGGCGCCGCCCCCGGCCCCCCACTACCACGGCCCATGGATCTTTACGGCACCGCGCTGCGCACCTGCAACGTTCCATCCACCTTGCGCCCATCTTCCAGGCTCAGCCGCAACGGCAGCTGCGCCCCCTCTTTCAGCGCCACCTCCGGCTGCATCAACATCAGGTGCAGACCACCGGGTTTCAGCACGACCGTCGCCCCCGCCGCGATCGGCAGGCGTTCGACCGCGCGCATGCGGCTGACGCCGTCGACCAGCGTGGTTTCGTGCAGCGAGACATCGCCGAACGCCTTGCTGCCGGCGGCGACCACCACCACCGCCTCGCGGCAGTCGTTGTGGATCTGGCCGTAGCCGGCCGCCATCGGCATCGCACCGGGCGGCAGGCGCACCCACCCATCGCGCAGTGACACACAGGCCGGCGTTGCGGCCCACGCGGATGTTGCGAACGCACACAATCCCAACAATACGCACACGAATGGTTTGGTTATCATCGGCTTCGTTCCCTGTCCGCAACGAGACTGCAGCATGACGACGCTCATCGAGGTGATCAACCACGGCCCCATCCGCGAACTGCGGCTGGCCAGGCCACCGGTCAATGCGTTGGACACCGAGCTGTGCCGGCACCTGATCCACGCGATCAACCAGGCGATGTCCGATGATGTGCACGGCATCGTGCTGTCCGGCAGCGAGCGCATCTTCAGCGCCGGCATGGACGTGCCGCACCTGCTCAGCCACGGCGATGACAGACACACGCTGCTGGACAGCTGGCAGGCCTTCTTCGGCGCCGTGCGCACATTGGCCGAGTGCCGCGTGCCGGTGGTCGCCGCCATGACCGGGCACGCCCCGGCCGGCGGCTGCGTGCTGGCCCTGTGCTGCGACTACCGGATCATCGCGCGCAGCCCCGACGCCGCCCATCCCACGGTGATCGGCCTGAACGAAGTGCAGGTCGGGCTGGTCGCGCCGGAAGGCATCCAGCGCCTGATGCGCCGCGTGGTCGGCCACCATCGGGCCACCACCCTGCTGGTCGGCGGCGAAATGGTGCCGGCCGAGCGTGCGCTGCAGATCGGGCTGGTCGATGAGGTGGTCGACGCCAATCTGGTGGTTGCCCGTGCCGTGGCCTGGCTGCAGGGCCTGCTCACGCTGCCGCGCCAGCCGATGCTGCTGACCCGCGCGATCGCCCGTGCCGATCTCCACGAGGCCCTGCACGCCGATCTGATCCAGCTGGATCGCTTCATCGAGGCCTGGTACGCCCCGGACGCCCAGCAGGCGCTGCAGGGACTGGTCGCGCGGCTGGGAAAGGGATGACCCACCAGGGTTGAAGCGCGCCCGCGCACACCGGTAGTGCCGGCCGCTGGCCGGCTCCCCTACACCTGTACCTGACGAGGAGCCGGCCAG
>NZ_JASCOO010000191.1:0-1441 GCF_029959485.1 Stenotrophomonas sp. PS02301 | reverse complement strand
ACCCAGGCGCGCCTCTCAAGCGGCGCGCGCTACCGCGGGTACCGGCGTGTGACGCACGCCGGCCCGCTCGATCTCCAGCGCCATCAGCAGCTCGATGTTGTCGAGCTGGTCGCGGATGCAGCGGTTGCTGACCACATCATCGTGGCCGCGCCCGATATGCGCATCCAGCATGCGCGCCAGCCCGGCCAGCAGCATCTCGGCATCGGCCTGGGGTGCCTCGCGCAGCACGGCGGCCAGCGCGCGGATGCGGCGGCCCGTCTCCGAGGCAGCGGGCGGGGATGAGGTGGTGACGGGGGAAGGGAAGAGAGTCATGGCAGGGGTTTCCTGATTGACGGGCGACCACCACTGTCGGATACGGCCCCTGTCGACACCATGCAACAACTACGAAAATGCGTGAAGGCGCGTGAACCACATCACATTTTGCAGCTTGCATCGATGCAACCTGAACGGCTTACACTGGCGACGACTCCCTTTGGACTGCCCCCATGCGCATCGGCCTGGCCGCGAACCGCCTGCACCACCATGACAAGCACGCCGCGCTGTTCCGCTGGCTGCGCGCCAGCGACACCGGCCTGCGCGAACTGGGCGTCGAGCTGCATGCGGTCGGGCGCACCTTCGATGCGATCCAGCGGCTGGGCTTCCTGCAGGACTTCGCCCCGCTGCGGCGCTACCCGAACGGCCGCGAGGGCGGCCTGATGAAGCTGGTGGCCGAGGTGGTCGGGATGGGCACGCCGGAGCGCACGCTGGACGGCGCGATCTACCTGATGGACCCGGTCGATCCTTCCTCGGTCTTTCCGGAAGCCACCGCGCTCAAGCGCCAGTGCGTGATCCACGGTAAACCCTTCATCTCCACCGTCGCCACCGCGCGCGACTGGGTCGAGGTGGAGCGCCTGCATGCCGGCCTGGCGCCGGACCCGGGTGCCGATGACCTGCATGCCTTCGAACAGCACACGCTGGCCCTGATCGCGCATGACGCGATGAAGCCGGCGATGCTGGCCTTCGCCGATGAACACTTCGCGGTGCTGTCGCGGTTCCGCAGCCGCGTCGGCACCGGCACCACCGGGCAGCGCCTCAACGAGCTGGCCTGGGGCCGCGGCTGGCCGCAGGGCGAGGAATGGGTGACGCGCTACCAGAGCGGCCCGATGGGCGGCGATGCGCAGATTGCCGACCGCGTGCTGGAAGGGCATTGCCAACGCGCGATCTTCTTCGAAGATCCGCACGTCGCCCGCCAGCACGAAGCCGACATCCAGCTGCTGGAGCGTGCGGTCACCACCGTGACCGATCAGGCCGTGTGCATCACCGCGCCACGGGTGGCGGCGCGGTGGGCGCAGGCTGCGGCGGTGCGGATGGGCAACTGACGGCACACCGCTCCGGTAGTGCCGGCCGCTGGCCGGCTCCTCATCAACTCACCCCCGCGTGATTGGCGGCCAGCGGCCGGCAC